>CAZGKH010000048.1:0-14890 GCA_964525665.1 uncultured Anaerolineae bacterium
CTTTGGCCCCCTCGCTAGGCACAGTGGCCGTCGCCAGCACCACCAGATCGGCTGCCACCTCTAGCGGCTTGCCCGTCAAAGTATCAGCCCCCCAGACCACCACCCTACCATTCTCCTGGAAAACTTTCGACACTTTGCCCCGCAAATAGAGCACATCGTACTGTTCCATGGCTTGCTGCACGAACTCCTCATGGCCCTTGCCAGCGGAGCGGATGTCAATGTAGAAAACGTAGGCCTGACCATCCGGTATTTGGCGCTTGTACATGATAGCCTGCTTGGCCACGTACATGCAGCAGACTTTGGAGCAGTAGGGCTTATGCAGCTCCGGGTCACGGGAGCCAGCGCACTGCACCCAGACAACCTCTTTGGGGACCTTCCCATCGGAGGGACGGCGAATCTGCCCACCTGTGGCTAACATCCGTTCGAACTGCAAGCCATCAACGACATCGGGATATTGGCCGCCGCCGTACTGGCCAAGCTTCTCCTTGGGGTAAAGGTCGTAGCCCGTGGCGACGACGATAGCGCCCACATCAAGGGTGAATGAGTTAACGAGTGATGAGGTAACGAGTGTCTCCCCTCGTTGACTCGTTACCTCGTCGCCTCGTTGCCTCATTAACTCGTTGCCTCGTTGCCTCACCCGAACCGTGAAATTGCCAACGTATCCGCCAAGTTCCTCCACCTGGGCTTCGGTGATGACCTGGATATTGGAGTGCTTGGTCACGGCCTCGATCTTGGAAGCCAATAGGTCTGGCGCGGTGTCGAAGTTGAGATAGGTGCCGGAGAGCTGGGCCATGTGCCCGCCCAGGTGTGACTTCTTTTCAAGCAAGATCACCGGATAGCCGGCCTCGGCGATGTCCAGCGCGGCTTGCAGGCCGGCGATGCCGCCGCCGATGACCAGGGCTCTCTTGACCAGAGGCAAGGTCAAGGGCACCAGAGACTCGTCGTAGCGCACCTTTTCAACAATGGTCTTGATGATCTCAATGGCTTTGGCGGTCGCCTCCCCAGGTTGCGTTTGATGCACCCAGGAGCATTGCTCGCGGATGTTGGCGATTTCACACAAATACGGGTTCAATCCAGCCGCGCCCGTCGTTCTGCGGAAAGTGACTTCGTGCATGGTTGGTGAGCAGGCAGCGACGATTATGCCATCCAGGTCGTGCTCGGCGATAGCCTCCTTGATGAGATCCTGTCCTGGCTCGGAACACATGTATTTGTAATCCACGGAGTAGGTCACGCCCGGATAGTCGCGTATCTCGTCAGCCACCCGCTCCACGTCCACCGTGCCGGCGATATTCAGCCCGCAGTGGCAAATGAAAACGCCGATCCTGCTCATTCAGTTCGCTCCCAAGCCTGCCTGAACAAGTTCAGACTCCTCGTTTGCAAGTTCTTTTCGCCTCGGTCGGAGACCCTGTACTGTCCGCCCTGTACTGACCGTACAGGACAGTGTCCAGGACAAGTGCCTTCGGCGATCAAAGGACCACAAGTTCAATCCCACGCCTCTACCCCGCTGGCCTCCCAATTCACCCTCCCCTCGGCCACGACGCCCATCTTTCGCAACGCCCGATACAGCCGTTCCTCCCAGATGTCGCCGTGGAGAAGCTCCGTCACCTCGTGTGCCCGCATCAAGCGCTCCCAGGTGGTAATGACAAAAGTAATGCGCCGCCACTTCTTGCTCACGATAGGATGGGGCAGCCGATTGAGTTTCCCCAGGCGGATTCGGTAGTAATCCTCTTGAGCTCGTGGATGAAGTGCTTCCTGGGGCAAAAGCTCAACGCGCTTGACGGTTTCCCATTCCTGGGCCTCGGCCCAATAGTTTATGGCCCAGGCCTCCTCCCCGAAGACCCTGGTCTGATAGAAGGCCAGAACTGGGGCGTTGATGGCTCTGGTCGGGGCACGCCGGGCGGGGATACGATACCAGTGCTCGTCCCTGGCGATGGCGAAATCTCGCAGGTTGTTGATGATAGCCACCAACACCGTGTTGTAAGGGTCGAATTTCTGCCTCAAGACGAACTCCACTGGGCGAACAGCGACAGGACTTTGGCTGCCGCGCCGCTTCCCTGGGCCACGGTTTCGGGGATGTCTTTGGGCCCCACTCCCGCCCCGGCTACAAAGATGCCGGGCCGCACCGTCTCCAAGGGACGCATGTTACCGTCGGCCTCAGTGTAGAATCCGCCCTCGTCGGTCTCTATGCCCAGCATCCGCCCCAATTCCCTGGCTCCGTCCTTGGGCACTGCGGCCGTAGCCAGAACGACCAGATCAGCCGCTACTTCCAGGGGCAGCCCGCTCAAGGTGTCGGCCCCCCAGACGACGACCTTGCCGTTATCCTGGAAGATCTTGGACACCTTTCCCCGCAGATAGAGTACCCGTTCCTCTTCCATCGCCCGCCGCACGAACTCCTCGTAACCCTTGCCAGCAGCACGGATGTCAATGTAGAACACGTAGGCCTGGCCGTCGTGGACGCGATGCTTGTAGAGCATGGCGTGCTTAGCGGTGTACATGCAACAGAACTTGGAACAATAAGGCACACCCAACTCTGGGTCGCGAGAGCCCGCGCACTGGACGAAAACCACCTCCTTGGGGACTTTGCCATCGGAAGGCCGCTTCACCTGACCAGCCGTCGGCCCTGAAGCTGAAAGCAGGCGCTCGAAGGCCAGCCCATCAATGACATCCGGTATCCTGCCGTAGCCGTACTGACCCAAGCCATCTGCTGGATAGAGATCGTAGCCCGTGGCCAGGATGATTGTTCCAACCCGTTCCTCGACGATGTGCTCTTCCTGCGCGAAGTCAATGGCCCCCACTGGGCAGAACTTCTCGCAGGCGCGGCACCTACCCCTGATGAAGTAAATGCAATTTTCGGCGTCAAGCACTGGCTTGTTGGGCACCGCCTGGGGTGAAAGGGTATAGATGGCCTTACGTCTGCCCATCTCCCGTTCAAACTCCGAATCCACGCGCTTGGGGCACTTCTCCTGGCACACCCCACAACCAGTGCAGAGGTCCCACTTCACGTAGGCCGGCTTCCGCCTGATGCGAACGCGGAAGTCCCCGATATCGCCCTCAATGGACTCCACCTCCGAGTAGGTCATGAGCTTGATGTTCTCGTGGTGACCTATCTCCACCGTGCGCGGGGTCATGATGCACTGAGCGCAGTCCAGGGTGGGGAAGGTCTCCGCCAGTTGGGCCATCCGCCCGCCAATGGAGGGTAGCCTGTCCACCAGGATCACCTGGTAGCCTGAGTTGGCGATATCCAGCGCAGCCTGCATCCCGGCGATGCCGGCGCCTATGATTAGTGCTTTCCTTATCGGATCCTCAGACGGGTTTTCTTCTTGAACCATAAGAGTCGCTTGTCAGATCAATCCACTGCTCTTGAGCAGCGGCCGCGGATCAACGTAGTGCCTGTCCAGCTCGAAGTTCTCGCTATCCAGACCCAGGGCGATGCCCAAAAGCTGGGTGAAATACAAAACGGGAATGGGGTGGAACCCGGCGTGCCGGCCACCCATCGCCTTTTGCATTCTGTCCAGGTTGAACTGGCAGAGGGGGCAATTTGTCACCACCAACTCGGCCCCGCTCCGCTGGGCAGAGGACAGGATAGTGAAACTCATCTCCGCCGTCACCTGGGCCGACTTGACCGCCAGATAGGCCCCACAGCACTCGCCCCGGTGGGAATAGTCCACCGCCTCAGCCCCCAGGGCAACCATCAGATCATCCAGCGCACGGGGGTTCTCCGGGTCGTCGTAAGCCACCTCAGCCGGAGGGCGGAGGACCATGCAGCCATAGAAAGCAGCAACTTTCAATCCCGAAAGCGGCCTCTTGACTGCCTCTTTGATCGTGTCAAATCCGATGTCATCGCGCAATATCTGTAACAAATCGAGAACTTCCAGGTCGCCACTGTAGTCGGCCTCGAGGAAGAAGTTGAGCTTCTCCCGGCTATCCTCGTCCTCGCGGATAACCCTGTTAGTGCGCTTGAGGACGTTGTAGCAGGTGGAGCAAGCCACGGCCAGCCGCTCTCCTGCCTGTCGAGCGTTGACCAGCACTTTAGCCGGCCCAGCCAAATCCAGCATGTTGTCAACAAGCAGGGGGAAGGTAGCTCCACAGCAGTTCCATTCTTCCAACTCAACCAACTCCAGGCCCAGTTCCCTCGCCGAAGCCCGCGCCGAATTGTCAAAACCCTTGCCTTTAGTGTTCAGGGTACAGCCGGGGTAGTATGGTATTTCCATTTTCTCTCCCAATCTACCAGCTACGAAGTGTACTTGCGGAAACCACCAATAAAAGCCTGTTGGGGAAACTCGGCCAGCTCTTCGGGGCAGATGGCTTCAACCTTCAGATGATCGCCCCCTTCCTGAAGCGCTATCTCTCGCAGGGCCTCCATGATGCGTGACAGGTCAACCCCTTTGGGGCAGCGGGCGTAGCAGGTCTGGCAGGCGGCGCAGAACCAGATGGTCTCCGAATCCAACACCTCCTCCACCTGGCCCAACTGCACCAGGCGGATGACCTGGCTAGGCAGCATGTCCATGGCGAAGGCCACCGGGCAACCCGCCGAGCACTCGCCGCACTGATAGCAAGCCAAGAGGTCCTGCCCGCTGATCTCTTCAATCCTGTGCACCAGATCGCTCCTGAGCACCTCCGCCGATAGCCTGATCCTCATGCCGCCTAACCCTCCACCCGATATTTCGCTCTCCCCTGCTCGTAGGCATCTCCACCGTAGATGTCGTTGACCACGATGGCCGGGAAGTCCTCCACCCGCAGCTTGCGCAGCGCCTCAGTGCCTAAATCCTCATAGGCGATGACCTCGGCCTCCTTGATGCTATCGGCGATGAGAGCCGCTGCTCCGCCGATGGCGGCGAAGTAGACGGCTTTGTGTTCCTTCAATGCCTCCCGCACCTCAGCTCCCCGATTCCCCTTGCCGATCATGCCCTTTAGCCCCTGCTCCAACATGCGAGAGGTGTAGGGATCCATGCGATAGGACGTCGTCGGGCCAGCGGAGCCGATGGGATGCCCCGGCCTGGCAGGCGAAGGGCCCATGTAATAGATGATCTGCCCCTGGGGGGCAAGGGGCAATTCCTCGCCCGCATCCAGGGCAGCGATCATCCGCTTGTGGGCCGAGTCGCGCCCCACATAGATAGTGCCCGTAACCTCCACCGCATCGCCAGCGTGCAACTGTTCAATCACATCATCCGTCAAAGGGGTGGTTATCTTCCTGGGCATTGATACACCTCCTGGTTGGATACTGGGTATTGGATATTAGGTATTGCTCACCCTCCATCTTCTAACTCCCAATCTCCAATATCCAATCTCTAATATCCAGTCACAGAACCACTTCCTTGTGCCGCGCACTGTGGCACTGGATGTTCACCGTCGCCGGCATGCTGGCGATGTGACAGGGGAAGGTCTCGACATGGACCGCCAAGGCGGTAACTCTGCCCCCTAAACCCTGCGGGCCGATACCCAGCTTGTTCACCCGCTCCAGTATCTCGGCCTCCAGTTCAGCCACCTCAGGGTCGGGATGGGGCTGGCCCGCCGGGCGCAGCAGCGACTTCTTGGCGATGAGGGTGGTCTGATCAATAGTGCCGCCGATGCCCACTCCTACGATGACGGGCGGGCAGGAGTTGGCGCCAGAATTCTCCACGCACTCGACCACCCAATCAATGATCCCCTGCCTGCCAGCCGCCGGCGAGAACATCTTGAGATAGCTCATGTTCTCGCTGCCGCCGCCCTTGGGAGCCACGGTGATCTTCAGCTTGTCGCCTGGCACAATCTCGGTATGGATCACCGCCGGGGTGTTGTCCCTGGTGTTCACTCTGGCCGAGAAGGGCCTGTCCACCACCGACTTGCGCAAGTAACCCTCTTGATAGCCCTGGCGCACTCCCTCGTTGATGGCCTCGTTGAGGTCGCCGCCCACGATGTGAACCTCCTGCCCCAGCTCGAGGAATACGACCGTGAGGCCGGTATCCTGACACAGCGGCAATTCCCCACGGGCGGCAATTTCAGCATTCTGGAGGATCTGATCCAGCACTGCCTGCCCCACCGGCGCGACTTCCTTCTCACGGGCGTTGCGCAGGGCGTTCAGCACGTCATCTCCCAGGTAGTAGTTCGCCTCCATGCAAAGCCGAGCCACCTCTTGAATTATCTGTTCGGTACTTACCTCTCTCACTCTTCGATCTCCTCTGCCTGGGATACGAAAGGGACACCTCAAACACAGGCTGCAACTTAAAGAGCCCAGCTTTCGTGGTGTCCCTCACCTCTAAAGAATCGCCATGCACTGCTACTGGTCGTCCTTCATTCCCCCTTGCCAAAGAACCCACAACGACGCTGTCGGATTGGTCGAGCAAGAACATCAACGGCTTCCTCCTTGAACCCAGGGCTGTAAAGTATACACCTGAACGCGGTTTTGCGCAAGTGAAGAAGAAGTCAAATGCCCAGGTAGGCTGCGCGCACGTGATCGTTCTGCGCCAGCTCGCGACTGGCGCCCTCTAACTCGATTCGTCCTTGAGCGAGAACGTATCCATAGTCACTCACAGCGAGAGCCATCTGCACGTTCTGTTCCACCAGAAGCATGGTGAGACCAGCTTCTTTCAACTGGCCTAGGGTTTCATAAAGCCCCAGCACCAGATTGGGAGCCAGGCCCAGCGAGAGTTCGTCCAACATCAAGACGATGGGTTCAGCCATCAGGCCCCGCGCCACAGCCAGCATTTGCTGCTCGCCTCCACTCAGAGTGCCCGCTATCTGGTCTCTGCGCTCCTGGAGACGCGGTAACATCTCGAAGACGCGCTCCAGATTGCGTTTGGCGTGAGGGCGCGCCCGTTTTGGTGACGCGCCCATCTCCAGGTTTTCAGCTACACTCATATCGGTGAACAGTTGGCGCCCCTCAGGCACCAGCACCAGACCCCGTTCGGCCTTGGCGTGCGGGGACAGGCGGGTAACGTCTTCCCCGTTGAACCAAACGGAGCCCTGCCAGGGCCGGGTGAGACCCATCACCGTCCGCAGGAGAGTGGTTTTGCCCGCCCCATTTGTTCCTACCAGTGCGGTCAGCTTTCCCTCATCAAGAGTCAGATCAGTTCCCCAAAGAATCTGCACTTCCCCATAGCCGGCGGCTACGTCACGAACTTCTAGTATCGCCATAGGTTTCTATCCCCTGTCAATCGTTCTGCTGCATGAGGCGGGCGGCCAGTTTGGGATCGCCCAGGTACGCCTCGATCACCTGCTCGTCGTTCGCAATCTCTTCAGGCGTGCCCTCGGCAATCAGTTCCCCAAAGCTCAACACTAAAATGCGCTCGGAGACGTTCATGATGGCGTGCATCACGTGCTCGATCATGATAATGGTGATGCCCCGATCCCGGATTTCGCGGATCGTCTCCAGCATAGCGGTGATTTCGGAGGGGTTGAGCCCAGCCAACACCTCGTCCAGCAGGAGCAGGTAGGGCCGTGCAGACAGGGCGCGAGCCAACTCCAGACGCTTCTTCTGGGCCATGTTCAGGCTGCCGGCCAATTGGTCCGCCCGCTCTGCCAGGCCGACGAACTCTAGCACCTCGTCGGCGATTTCGGCGGCGTGGACCAGATTGTTGCCCTCGTGGCCAAAGCAAGCGCCCACCATCGCGTTCTCGCGCACCGTCAGTTCGTTGAGCGGCTTGACGACCTGGTGGGTACGGGCCAGACCCCGGTGAGCCATCTGGTACGTTTTCAAGCCGGTCACCTCTTGCTCTCGAAAGAAATAGCGGCCCTCTGTAGCAGGGTACACCCCGTTGATCACGTTGAAAAGGGTGGTTTTTCCTGCTCCATTGGGGCCGATCAGGCCCAGGATCTGCCCTTCGGGTAAATCAAAAGTCACATCGGAGACTGCCACCAGTCCCCCAAAGTGTTTGGATACGTTCTCAACCTGTAGGATCATTGGAGCACCCTCCGTAGGGTGGGGAAGCGGTTGCGCAGCCAACCCACAACTCCGGACGGCGCGAACAGCACGATTAGCAAGAGCAAGGCCCCGGCAACCGAGAGTTGGATGTTCTTGAATATGGGGCTGGTCAACAACAAGACGCGCATGCGCTGATAGACTGTCGCGCCCAGCACAGGCCCCAACACCGTCCCATGCCCACCGAGCATGACCATCACGATAAGCTCGATGGACGAGGTCAAAGGGAACGCATCGTGGGGCTCAATGTTGCCGTTTTTGAAGAAAAACAAAGCCCCGATGATACCAGGTAGGATGGCGGAGATCACATACGCCCACGTCTTGGCGTTGGGAGCGACCACACCCATCACTTCGGCGGCATCTTCGTCCTCTCGGATGGCCAACAATCCCAGGCCAAATTTCGATGTCCTGATCAGATAACTGATGATCACCCCGACCAGAGCGATTGCCGCCAGGAGATAGAAAGCCATTTCCAATGCCTTGGCCGCGCCGCCATATTGCTGATAAACTTTGAAGTTGAGGGTCATGCCGATGGGGCCGCCGAACGGCTCAAAGTTGGTGATAAAAGCCTGCATCGCTGCGTTGACGCCGATGGTGGCCAGGGCAAAATAAGCGCCGCGCAAGTGTAAGATGGCTTCACCGAGAAGAAAAGCCAACACGCCGGCAGCCACCCCTCCCGCCAACATGGCCAGCCACAGCGACCAGCCTTGCTGACTCATCAGGTAAAAGCCAACGTAGCCTCCCAGACCAAAGAATATGATGTGAGCGAAGCTTACGTAGCCGGTATAACCGAGCATCATGTTGAGGCTAGTGGCCAGGGCAATGCCTTTGAGGACGGTGAAGAACGCCTCACGGGTGGCTGGCTTGCCCGTGATTCTCACTCCCAACGCTATGCCCACGATCACGAGCACAGGGATTAGCAAACCCAGGTGATTTCGCCAGTTTTTCATTCCCTCGCTCCCAACAGGCCGCTTGGCCGCAAGATAATTATGAGGACGAACAAGCCGAACTCAAACACCGGCACCCATGATGTTTCCATGAACATGGGAATGACGCCCTCTAGCGTGCCGAGCACCAGACCACCGATGAGGGCTCCGAGGGGGTTTCCCAAACCACCCAGTACACAGACGACAAAGCTTTTGAGTTGGTAGTTCATGCCTGATAGAACGTTGAAGGGAAAGATGGTAGCGATCAAACCTCCGGCAATGGCGGCTATCATCGCTCCCAATCCAAAACTGAGGGCCAGTATCTGATTGGAGGGAACACCAACCATTTCGGCGGCCGCTCGATTGTTCGTCACGGCACGAATGTAGCGCCCCGGCCGGGTGCGGTAAAGGAAGAGGAACACCCCCCCCGCTGCCAGAACCGCCACGAGCGCGGCCACCAAGCGGGCCAGCGGGAGCGTAACCGGCCCGAGCGAGACACTGCCCAGGGAAAACTCAACGTTGTGGGGAGAGGTGCTCCAGGCGGCTGTCGCCAGTCCGGTCATGATCATGCTGACGGAAAAGGTTGCCAGGAGGGTAGACAGTTGAGGGGCGTTGATCACGCGGTGCACGGCTACGGAGTAGATCAAGATGCCCATCACCAATCCCACGATTCCCATCAGGATTATGGCCAGGTAGGGATTCATCGCCAGGTTGTTGAACAGCAGGTACACACCGAACATGCTATAGACGATAAGCGTATTGTGCGACAAGTTGATCACCCTCATCACGCCCCAGATGAGGGACATGCCGATGGCTGCCACCCCGTAAACAAACCCCATCAGCAGACCGTCGGCAATAAACGACAGGAATTCCATGCGTGTCTCCTTACCGCTTAACTTGTACCATTCCCCGCAGGCGTGCTTGCACCTGCGGGGAATGGCTTGTTGTTATCCACCCCGAGGACCTGGTTTCTCTCGCCTTATCCAAACTCCAGTGCTAGGGAATGGGGTAAATGGTCTCTGCTGTAGCGCCTTCTTGGGGCCAGACGACCTGTTTGAGCAGGTTGCCACTGGCATCTTTCTGCCACTGGATGTAGACCATGGAGTGGCCGACTTGCAGGCCGTGGGCTTCCGCTGAGGTATCGAATTTGGTCTGGCCGAAGAAGGTCAGGATGTTCATCTTGTCCAGGGCGGCCTTGAGGGCCGCCGGGTCCGTCGAGTCGGCGTCTATGATGGCCTTTTGAAGAACCAGGCCAGCCGCATAGCCACCTGCGGAGTGATAGGAGGGCTCCTCGTCGTAGGCGGCCTCGTAGGCTTTCACAAACTCGTCACTCAGAGGGCCAAACCACTCCAGGCCGGCTTCTTTGGCCGATTCAGGGGTGAAGGCAGCCAACGGCTCCCACTGGCTGGGGCCAATCACGCCATAGGCGGCGTCACCCAATTCGGCGAAGTCCGGCTCCGGCGGGGCTACCAGCAGCGTGAACAGTTTGACGTCGGCGCCCTTTTCGTACACCTGACGGGCAAAGGTGCTGCCGTCCGTCATGTGGCCGCCACCCAGAATGGCCTCGGCGCCCGTAGCCTGGATCTTGTTGATGAAGGGACCAAAGTCGGCCGTGTCCGAGGCATAGCCTTCAAAAATCACGACCTCATAGCCCTGGGACTCGGCGTATTCTTTAGCGGCTTCCACCACACTAGTGGCGAATGTGGCGTCCTCGTGGACGATGGCGAGCTTCTTGACGCTGGGGTCCAACATCTTTAGCAGGTCTATCGCGCCGGTCAGGTAACGGCTGGCGGCGGTATAAATCTGAAAGACTTGGGTGTAGCCCTGCTTGTAGTTGGCATCGGAGGCCGCGCCGGTGGTGATCATCACTTTGCCGTATTGCTCGGCGATCACGGAAGCGGCGGCGGTCAGGCCGCTGGAGTAGGGGCTGATCAGCAGGTCGGCGTTGTCCTCAGTCGCCAGGCGGGTGTACAGCTCCTGTACGCGCTCTTTGTTGCTCTCATCGTCGTAAGTGGCCGCTTTGAACTTAACGATGGTGCCGTCGCTCAAGGTGACTCCACCCGCGTCGTTCACCTGCTTCATCCACAACTGCAGGCCTTTGGACTGACGGCCGGCTGAAACCTCCAATTTGCCGGTCAACGAGGCGGTGTAGCCGATGGTCATTGTCTTCTCGACCACTGGCTTCGGTGTAGGTGTAGGCGCTGCCGCGGGGGTACAACTGGTGACCATCAGTGCCAGCAGCATCAACAGCGCCAAGATCGCTTTCCAGTACTTCATTACTTTCCTCCCTTTCTAAGGTAAATGGTGTATACAACTGACGAGCAAAGGGCAGAACCACTCCGATAAGCCCCACCTCCTTCCTGCGGAAACGAGTAACTTGGCGATGAATAACCGGTCAACGAGTAACGGGCCAACGAGACGCCAATCACCTCATTCACTCGCTGCCTCGTTGACCCGTTACCTTACTGACTCATTGCTCTGTTGCCTCATTGCCTTGGCGCCCTGCTGCTTTTTTGCCTCGGTGTACAATTATAACATTGACTCGTTTCCATGTCAAAAACCCTCACGCAAACTCCCTCACGATTTCTCGCGGGGCAGCGCATACCCCAGGCGGCGCAGTTCGTCCTCGTCTTTGCGCCATTTCTTGCGAACTTTGACCCACAAATCCAGGTACACCCGATTGCCCACCAACTGTACGATCTCCTGTCGAGCCGCCCGGCCGATGCGCTTCAGCATCCTGCCCCCTTCGCCAATGATGATCCCTTTTTGGGAATCCTTCTCCACGAAGATGTTGGCCCCGATGTAGATCAAGTCATCCTGTCGCTGCTTCCACTCCTCCACGACCACTGCCACAGAATGGGGCACCTCCTGATGGAGAAACCGCAGCACCTGCTCGCGGATGAGCTCGGCCGCGATGAAACGCATATTCTGGTCGGTGAGTTGGTCGGAGGGGTAGTAGCGAGGGCCTTCTGGCATGCAGGCCACTACTATGCTCAACAGCTCGTCGCGGTTGTCACCTCGGGTGGCGGAGATCATCATCCAAGCGTCGTGCTTCACCAGCTCGAAGTAGGCGTTGCTGTGAGGCTGCACTTTCTCAGGGGGCAAGAGGTCAGCTTTGTTGAGAACCAGCACGACGGGCGCCTGACCTTGCTCCCCGATCAGTTGGGCGATCTGTTCGTCCTCCGCCGTGGGCAGCTCGGAGACATCCACCATGAACAGAACCACGTCGGCGTCGGGGATGCTCTTGGCAGCCGTCTCAACCATGAACTCCCCAAGCTTGTGGCGAGGTTGGTGGATGCCTGGCGTGTCCACGAAGATGATCTGGGTGTCGGGCCGCGTCAGGATGCCGCGCAGACGGTTGCGGGTCGTCTGCGGCTTGGGGGAGACGATGGCGATCTTCTGCCCCAACCAGGCATTGATGAGGGTGGATTTGCCCACGTTGGGCTTGCCGATTACCGCCACGAACCCGGAACGGTGATCGGGTGGCAGCTCGTCGTCCATAATCATGTTTGCATCATTATCAATGTCCATCTTTACCCCCCAATACTTGACTCTCGCACCCCGTCGGCCTCGGGCACGAGGTAAATCGCCGGCAGACTAACCAGCGTTGTGGCTCCCTTCACCAACACGTTGGAGACCACGATACTCCACACCACGGCGTTGGGGAGCACTCCGCCGAAGGCCAGCCAGCAAAAGACCAGGCTATCCAGTGGCACACTGACCGAGTTACTGATGAGCACCCGCGCCCATTGATAGCGCCGGGTCACTCGCTCCACCCACAGCCGGTAGACCTCAGTGTCAACTAACTCTGCGATCACCTCAGCCAAGATACTGGCGATGACAATGCGCCAAACGGGCGTCAGCACTGCAGCGTAGGCGTCTTGGAGCGGCCATGAGGGGTCGGGCGGCAGCACGGCAGTAAAGGCGAAGAAAAGGGCCATAACCAGGTTGATCACCGCAGCGGTGACGATCAGCAGCCGGGCCCCGGCCGCGCCAACCAGTTTGTGGACCAGGTCTCGTAGGGTGAAGGTAAGCGGATAAACGAACGTACCTGCATCAATGGAAAACCCGCCCACGATGGCGATCTTTAGACTGGCCACATCGGCTAGCATCTGGGCCGCGATGTAGGCCGATGTGACGAGGATAACTCGGTTGAACCCTCTTTTGTTAGACACAGTTTCTGTCCCCTTTTATCAAGACCTGACAGGTTTTCGTGGAAACCTGTCAGGTCTCACTGCTCCCATAGCCGGCAAAACGCACACAGCTCTGGCGCCGTGGTCGGCTGGCCGCAGTTCTGGCAATCGTGCAACTCCAATGCCCTCTCTTGCACCGAGAGCTGTCCCTCCTTCTTGGCTTGCAGGAAGCTGAGATAGAAGTTCAGCTTGGCTCCCGGCGAGCGGCTCTCCAACTGGTTGAGGAGGCCCTTGTAGAAGATGGTGGTGGAGCCTATGGCGTGGGGGCACTCATCGTAGATGTAGTCAATGCCTCGCACGATGGCATAGGCTGCCGTCTCCCGCTCGTAGAGACGCACGAAGGGCTTGACCTTGCGGGCCAGCCGGGGCTCGGTCAGAGACCTTCGCCCAACGGTCAGAGACCTTCGCCCAACGGTCAGAGACCTTCGCCCAACGGAGGGGAGGACAGGGGCCTGACGAGCCAGGTAACCCGTCTGCCAGCGCAGGGTGTTCTGCATCAGGACGGCGGCCTCATCGTCCAGGTTGTGGCCGGTAGCGATGGCATCGTAGCCGCCCTCGTAGGCCAGGCGGTTCATGATGTGGCGCTTCACCAGTCCGCAGAGCGCGCAGGGCTTACGACCGCGGCTCGTCCTCCGCGCCAGCTCCGGAATGCTCTCGCCGTATGCCTGCTTGACGTCCACCACGTGCAGCGTCAGGCCGCGCGTCTCGGCGAAGGCCTCCGCCTTGAGCTGGGACGCTGTCGAGTAGCCGTCGTCGTCGCCGATCCCCAGGCCGATGTACATCCCGTCGGCACGATAGCCGAGCTGCGACAACACGTCCCACAGCGCCAGGCTATCCTTGCCACCGGAAACGGCCACCAGCAGTTGATCGTCGCGGCCGAACATGCGGTACTTCTCGATGGCGCGTTGCGTGTAGCTTATGAACCACTCAACGAAATGATCGGCGCACAGCGCTAACCGGTGGTGACGCATGTTGATCACCGCCACGCCGCCGCACTTCCTGCACTTCATGAACGCCCCTCGGGAACCGGGCCTATCCACCTGAAATCACCGCCACCAACCTGATCACGTCGCCCTGGCGCAGGATGGTCGCTTCGTTGATCAATTTGCCGTCGCGCACAGGCAAGACGGCCTGAAGATCCAACCCCACCTTCAGGATGGCATCTCGCACCGTCATCCCAGCCCGCACTTCCCATTCCTTGTCTCGGAACATCACTTTAACCATGCTCCGCTCCCTGTAAACTACGGAATCTGCGCCTCTAACGTCTGACCGCCTGACAGTAGATATTATAGTGCAAAAAACCACCTGCGTCAACTGAACAAGCGGCTTTCGCTATTGCCAAACGGCCCGAAATGTGGTATAGTATGCTCAGCAGTGAAACAACAGAAAGGATTACAGAGTCATGGCTCTGGTAATCCCAACACCTACTCCTGAATGGCCCAGGAGATTGGCTTGGAGATATGATAGCACAAAGCCGCCTCCGGGGCAAATGGAGGCGGCTTGTTTGGTTCCAGCCCGGTAGGAAGCCACAAATGACGGATGACGTGGCTGGCTAGGATGTAACAGGAGGCAAAGATGTTGAGCAGAAACGGCATCATCAGATCAACCACTGTCGTGGCGTTTCTAATGCTGGGCGCTGTTGCGGCAGCAAGAGGTGAATTCCACGGCCCCTTATCGACCACTGCAACTGACACACTGACACTCAATGACACCCCAACCCCAACGCCAACGCCTTATCGTGTCTACCTACCTCTCGTCCTGAAGGATTATACCCCTGGCACTGACCCCACACCCACCCTTACGCCGACGCGAACCCCCACCGCCACCGCTACGCCTACGAGCACCGGGGCAGCAACTCCCAGCCCCACGCCGAC
>CAZGKH010000049.1:0-6896 GCA_964525665.1 uncultured Anaerolineae bacterium
GTAATTCCGAGCCGCGCGTCGCACTCGCGCACCTGTGCAGTGGGCGCTGTCGGCGGGCCACGCCAGCTTACCGAGACAGTGCTCAAGGCCACGCCCTTGTTGCTGATGGGCCTGGGCTTGATGGTCGCCTTTCGGAGCCGCGCCTGGAACATCGGTGGTGAGGGGCAATACTTCATAGGCGCGCTGGCCGGGTTTCTGGTCGGGCATGCCTTCCAGTCCCGTTGGCCCGCCGGCGTGCTGATTCCAGCCATGTTGCTGGCAGGCGCGGCAGGCGGTGCGTTGTGGGCCGGGCTGGCCGCGCTGCTTAAGGTCAGGCGTGGAATCAATGAGATCATCACGACTCTGATGCTGAACTACATTGCCCAGTTCCTGGTATTCTACCTGGCGCGCGAGCCGCTGAAAGACCCGAAGAGCTATCTGCCTCAGAGTTCTCGACTGGTGGGCCCTGCGCGTATGCCTGTCATGTTCGGAACGCGGCTCCACATCGGCATCGTGATTGCGGTGCTGTTCTTGCCCGTCGTGTACATCCTGCTGTGGAAAACCCCTGTGGGCTTCCGTCTGCGCGCCATTGGCTCTAGCCAGAGCGTGGCCCGCTACGCCGGGATGAGCGTGCCCTTTGGCATCGCGTTTGCGTTGCTGTTCAGTGGAGCGCTGGCGGGGATGAGTGGTATCATTGAGGTCAGTGCTCTGCACCAGCGACTGAAAGACGGCATCTCCGGGAACTATGGCTTTACTGGCATTCTGGTGGCTCTGCTGGGGCGGCTTCACCCGGCTGGCGTACTGGTTGCGGCGGTTCTCTTTGCAGCGCTCACCATTGGCGCGCAGTCAATGCATGGTGTCTATGGGCTGCCGATTGCGCTGGCGCAGGTTATCCATGCGCTGGTGGTGCTGTTCGTGCTGGCCGCCGATGCGCTGGCACGCTTCAGCAGGAGGTAAGCTATGGACCTCAGCCATGTCCTCTCGATTACCTTCCTGATTGCCCTGCTGACCTCCGGCATCCGACTGGCGATCCCGGTGTTCCTGGCCGCCCTGGGCGAGATCATCACAGAGCGGGGGGGAGTGCTGAACCTGGGGCTGGAGGGAGTAATGCTGGCTGGGGCACTGGCCGGCTTCATGGGCGCGTTCTACGTGGAGAACTTGCCCAACGGCGATTCGCTGCTGGGACTGGCGCCCTGGGCGGGCATCGCAGCCGGCATTCTGGCCGGGATGGCCATGGGATTGATCATGGCTGTGCTGGCGATCACCCTGCGTACTGACCAGGTGATCGCCAGCGTGACGCTGGTCATCCTGGGCCAAGGCGTCACTACGTACATCTATCGCCAACAGTTCGAGGATCTCACGGCACGCATCCTGGGTTTCGAAGAGATCGCCATCCCTGGGCTTTCCCGGATTCCGTTCTTCGGCGAGGTGCTGTTCAACCACGACATCATGACATACATCAGCATCCTGATTATGTTCGCGGGCTGGTACTTCCTGTTTCACACCACCTGGGGACTGAACATCCGCGCAGTTGGCGAACACCCCGCTGCCGCCGACACGTCTGGCGTCAGCGTGAATGGCGTACGCTACGCCGCCGTTCTGGTCGGGTCGGCGCTGACCGGGCTGGGCGGCGCAGTACTGACCGTTGCTCAATTGCACATCTTCGATGAGGGCATCACCGCAGGGCGTGGCTGGATCGCAGTTGCGCTAGTGATCTTTGCGCGCTGGCGACCTGTGCTGGCGCTCGGCGGGGCTCTGCTGTTCGGTATCGCCAACGCGCTTCAGTTCCGCATTCAGGCGCTAAATATCGAAGGCGTCCCCTACGAGTTCCTGCTGATGCTGCCCTATGTATTGACTATACTGGTCTTGTTGCAGAGCGTGCGCAAGTCCGAAGCACCTGCTGCGCTTGGCACGCCCTATATCAAAGAGTAGGAGACCACAACTAGGACTTTTGAAACACGCTCTGAGAGACAGTATTGAGATAGGAGGCGCCACATGTCAGGCGGTAGCAAAGCGGCTCTGCGCGTGGAGCTTGAGAGAGCTCTGGCGGCAGGCGACGAGGTCAAGGGTATTGAAATCGCTCGGAGGGCACTGGAGGATTACGTCTCACCATCCGGCCTTTTCCTGGAGGTCATTCAGCCCCTGCTATACCAGGTCGGTAAGCGTTTCGAGCGACTGGAGATCTTCCTGCCTGACCTGATGAAAGCGGCGAAGGTCATCAAAGGTATACACCGGGAAGTACTCAAGCCTGCCATTAGCGCGGAAGGCGGTGACGAGGCAAGGGTAGGTACTGTTGTTATCGGCACCTGTAGGGGAGACATCCACGACATCGGCAAGAACATGGTCGTTCTAATGCTGCAGGTCAACGGCTTCGAGGTGGTGGATCTGGGTACCGACGTGGCGACCCAGGACTTTATTGACGCCGCGCGCAGACACCAGGCCGACATCATCGGCATGTCGTCCCTACTTACCCCATCCATGCCCTACATGGGTGACCTGATCCAGCGCCTGGATGGGCTGGGCTTGCGCAACCAATATGGCGTGGTCGTGGGTGGCGCGCCAGTCACCGAGTCATACGCGGCGAGGATCGGCGCGGATGCCTACGGCGCCGATGCGGTGAAGGCCGTGGAAGTTTGCCTGGCGCTTATGGATCGGCCAGAGTGATAGCCACCGGGAGGAATCTACGATGAGAAATGCGGTTCGCTTGCTGGACGTTCTGGACCGAATGCAGTCGGGTCCGGTTATTGAGGAAGAAGACTTCGATATGCGTCTCATCCCCGAGACGATGGCCCGCTTGCAGGAAAAGTACGACCTGAGCCTGCCCCCCGATGGCCCGATTGTCCCCAGCGATGACGCACTGGCCGACCGCCTGTTTGAAGCTGGGCTGGAGATGGCAGAGACTATCGGGGTGTTCTGCCAGGACACCGGGCGCCGGATGGTGTGGAGCCGGAACGAGATCCTGGACGCGATAGCCATCGCGCCCGACCAGGTGACGATTGGCGCTTTTCCCGACCAGCACACGCAGCATAAACGCTGGCCGGAGGATACTCGCCGCATCACGATCAAGGGTGGACCGGTTGGCACTCCTGCGCCAGAACACCTATATCTGGCCATCCAGCAGAGCTATGCCCAGGAGCCACTGGTTGATTTGATGATAGACGGCAGCCTGGAAACGGTGTACGGGCGCGAGGGGCGCAGCCATTCACCGTGGGAACTGCTGCTCTGCTGGCACGAGATGGAGTTGGCGTTGGCGGCGGTGCAGCGTGCGGGCCGTCCGGGGCTAGGTATCGGCTGCACCGAGAACTCTGTTACCGAAATCGGCGAGTTGAGCGTTACCGCCGCCGAGCGCTTGGGCCCGCACCACTGGCATCACGTCGCCATGATAAGCGAGTTCAAGACCAACTACGCGCTGATGACCAAAGTGGCCCACATCCATAAGAGCGGCAGTATTATTCACTGCTTCTACAACACGATCTATGGTGGCAGCGTCGGAGGACGCGAAGGCTCGGCAATCGCCATAGTTGGCGGTTGCATCTTGCTCCAGATGGCGTACATGACACCCACGCACAGTGTATCGCCCACCCATCCCTTCTATGGCAACACAACCACGCCAGACATCCTGCGGGCGATGGCTCCTGCAGAACAGGCTCTTAGCCGCAACACACACCTGCTCAACGACGTGGTCATTACGCCGGTGGGAGGGCCGGGTACCAAGACCTTGCTCTACGAGGTTGCCGCTCAGAGTCTCTTGGCGGTGAGCTCTGGGGCCTCCGCCCTTATCGGGCCGCGCTCAGCAGCAGGCATCGAGTCCGGTCACGTCAGCGGCCTCGAGGCCCGTCTGATGGCCGAGGTGGCTCACGCCGCCCGTGGGCTGAGCCGCTCCGAGGCCAACGAGATGGTGCTCAAACTGGTCGCTCGTTACCAGGATGATCTCGACAGGCGGCCTGTGGGTAGGCGCTTCGACGAGGTGTACGACGCGGTGCGTGTGCAGCCGACAGAGGAGTGGTTGGGCGTCTACGAGGAGGTAAAAGATGAGTTGCGTGAGCTCGGCCTCGATCTGGACAGCGCTGCGGCTCACGCCTGCGTCGGCCGCTCAACGGCCGACGACGCCAAGTAAGGAGGATCAAATATGTTCAGCAGCCGGCTGGCCGAGATTGTGAAGCGATCCGACAGCGGCCCATACATGGAAGAGTCAGACTTCGAAATGGCGCTGGCGAAGCGCGTGCGCAAACTGGTCGGTGAGTACGGGGTGAAGTTCGATCCTGGGTCGCCCGTCCCCAGCGACGACGACATGGCCGACAGGGTGTATCAGGCCGGACTTGATCTGTTCGTTGACATGGGGGTATACAACCAAACCACCGAACGATGTATTCTCTTCTCCCGTGACGAGGTAGAAGAACTGGTCGGGGCTGCGCCCAATACCGTCGTCCTGGGCACAGGCAAAGACGCGGTCGTGATGCGCCATCGGGATGTTGAGGGTGACACGCCCTGCACTATGCTTAGTGGCCCCACCGGGACGCCGTGTAGCGAGCGCTACCATCCGCTAATCCTGCTGAGTTGCGCGCAGGAGTTGTTGGTGGACAAGCTGGGCGCCGGGTCGGTATCTACCTATATGGGTCACCAGATCATCCCCGGAACCCCCCTCGAAATCCTGGGAGCGCGTCGGGATGCGGCGGTGGCTCGCGAAGCGGTTCGCATGGCCGGACGCCCCGGCATGCACATCAGCGACGTGGCCGTCCCGTTGACTTGCCAGGGCAAGATGGCGGCCATAGACCCAGAGAACGGGCTGCGCCCATCCGATGCGGTGCTGGTTTCGCAGATGGTGGAGTTGAAGACGGACTATGACCAGCTTTCGCGCGTGGCATACCTCCAGAGTATCGGCATGCACATCGTAGATCTGATGACGCCGCTGATTGGCGGGCTGGGCGGCGGCGCGGAGGGCACGGCTGTAGTCACCACCGCCTGCCACATCCTGGGGGTGGTGCTCTACAGCGCGTCGTACCACATGATGAGCCATACCCACCTGCGGTGGGTCAACAACACCGACCGCATGGGGCTGTGGATGCAGGCCATGGTGGGTCAGGCTTTGTCGCGCAATACGCCGATTCCGGGACTCAACGATATCTACACCGTATCGGGGCCGGGCACGGCCGAACTGTTGTGGGAATGTGCCGCCGGAGCAGTGACAGGTACAGTGTCTGGCCTGAACATGCAGGGGGCTGGGACCACCGGCGGCTTCAACGCCGACCACACCACCGGCCTCGAAGCGCGTTTTATCGCTGAAGTATCCCATGCCAGCCTGGGCCTCACCCGCCAGGAGGCCAACGACTACGTGCTTGAGTTTCTAAAGCACTACGAGGACACGTTCGATGACCCGAAGCGGGGGTATCCCTTCCCAGAAGTCTACGACGAACGAACTGTGGAGCCCAAGGAGGTGTGGCTGGACCTCTATCACCAGGTCCGCAATGCCATCATTGACCTGGGACTAGACCTTGATGGAGGATGGAAGAAGGTGCGTCATGGCTGAAATCTCTGAACAGATACGTGCTGGCTTGAGCGAAGCTTTGCGCCTGGGCGACGCCGACGAGACGGAAGCGATTGTCGGCCAAGCCTTGAAGGAGGGAGCCGACCCGTTGGGCCTCATTCAGGAAGTGATCGTGCCGACCCTCACCGAAGTCGGCCGGCTTTTCCAGAACTTCGAGATATTCCTGCCCGAGCTTCTGATGGCCGGTGATGCCGCCCAGCGTTGTACCGCTCTGCTAGAAGAGGCAATCGCCGCGGCGGGCAAGGAGATGGCGATCCTGGGGAAAGTGGTTATCGGCACCGTCGAAGGCGATGTGCACGACATCGGAAAGAACATCGTTCGTACACTGCTGACCGCACACGGATTCAAAGTGGTAGACCTGGGCCGTGACGTCTCGCCCAGTGCTTTCCTGAAGGCTGCGAGTAAGGAAAGGGCTGACATCGTAGCGATGTCCGCGCTGATGACCACCACTCGTCCAGCCCAGCGGAGAACCATCAAGCTCTTCAACGAGGTTGGCGAGCGCGATAAGTACAGGATCATCGTGGGTGGCGGCTCTATTGACCAGCACTGGGCTGATGAGATTGGTGCAGATGGCTACGCTCCGGAGGCAGCGTCCGCTGTAGAACTGTGCAAGAAACTCGGCGGCAAGGTGTGATGGAGGTGAACGCAAATGATGCTTCAAACAGATGAGGTAATCAAGAACTTTGGCGGGCTGACAGCGGTCAACCGTGTGTCAATGGAGGTGAACGAAGGCCAGATCTTCGGGCTGATCGGGCCCAATGGCGCTGGCAAGACGACGTTCCTGAACTGCATTGCGGGCACCTATTCACCCACTGCTGGCACCGTGTACTTCGCGGGAAAGAATACGACGGGTGCATCGGCCGACGCCATGTGCAGGAAAGGCATGGCGAGGACGTTTCAAATCCCGATGCCCTTCCCCAAGCTCACCGTCCTGGAGAACGTCTTGGTCGGAGCGGTCTTCGGCGCTCCTGGTGGGAGCGCAAAGTCCCCGGAGCAGCGAGCGCAAGAGGCGCTCCAGTTCGTCGAGTTCCCGATGCCGTTGGATACGCCCGCCGAGCAGTTGAACACGGTGCAGCTTAAGCGCCTCGACCTGGCCCGGGCGCTGGCCTGTAGTCCCAAGCTCTTGCTGTTGGACGAGCTGGCCTCTGGCTTGACCCCTGGAGAACAGGACGCCCTGATGGCTCTGGTCAGGGAGATCAGAGACACAGGGATGACCATCATCGTTGTGGAACACATCATGCGAGTGATTCAAGGCGTATGCGATACGGTCATGGTCATTGACTATGGAGCGCAAATCGCCGAGGGTACGGCGGATCAGGTCTTGAGTAACCCTAAGGTAATCGAGGCCTATCTGGGAAAGTGAGGATGGAAG
>CAZGKH010000049.1:6996-11554 GCA_964525665.1 uncultured Anaerolineae bacterium
GAAGGAGGATCCATTGCTTCAGGTAAAGAATCTCGACGCCAGTTATGGCTTTCTTCAAGTCCTGTGGGATGTATCGCTCCACGTTGACGAAGGGGAGTTCGTGGGGCTGATAGGGCCCAATGGCGCCGGCAAGTCTACGACTTTGAAGACCATCGCTGGGCTGCTGACTCCCAAAGATGGAGAGGTGCTGTTCGAAGGCCAGTCCATAGGCCCCTTGCCGGCCTACCGGGTCGCCCGGATGGGCATCAGCTACATCTCAGAGGAGCTTAATCTGTTCACCGACATGTCCGTTCGCGACAATCTGCTACTGGGTGCGTATTCCGTCAGGGACAAGGACAAGCAGTTGGAGTCACTGGATGCTGTGTTTGGTCTCTTCCCACGGTTGGAAGAGCGACAGAATCAGTTGGCCGGCACCATGAGCGGCGGCGAACGAAAGATGTTAGCTATCGCTCGCGGCATGATGGCCAACCCCCGGCTCATGTTGGTGGACGAACCATCGCTGGGCCTGGCTCCCTACCTGGTCACCGATGTCTTCAATGCATTGCGGAAGCTACAGGAGACAGGTGTCACCATCCTGATGGTCGAGCAGCGCGTAAACGTCACTCTGGATATCGCTGACAGGGCGTACATTCTGGAGAATGGCCGAATCGCCCTGGAGGGGCCCAGCGACGAGCTCAAAACGAACCAGCACGTCCAGGCGGCCTACATGGGCGTCTGAAACGTCGGGCGGGAGAACCCTTGCGAAGGTTCATGAGGAAACTTTCGCACAGAGGATGCTCCCGTCTGGCATGGATTGCACTGTGACCAGAACTGTTCGCAACCTTCTTAAGGGTACATGAAGCCCTTTTTGCCAGGGAGGAAAAGCATGGAAGAAACAACCTCATTTAGTAGTTCCATCGTAAGCAAGGTTACCGAAAACAAAGCCGCTTCGGTGGTGATGGCGGGATCGTTAGTGCTTGGCGTGGTGATTGCTGTGGTTGCTGGTCCCGCCCAGATTGTCAACGCCATCGTGGCCGGGGGAATGTGGGCGCTATTGGCAGTAGGATTGGCGCTGCTCTTCGGCGTGGCCAACGTTCCCTACTTTGCCCACGGGGAATCTTTTATGGTGGGCGCCTATGTGGCCTACTTCGTGTTCAATCCGGTGCACAAGTATCTCCAGGACAACCCCAATGCATTCCTGACTGCTGTCGCGCCTTTTTTGGGCTTCTTGGCGGCGGCGGTGGTGGGGTTCATTCTGGGTGCAATCCTCGAGAGAGTGCTTTTCTACCCTCTAAGGCAAAAGACCAAACCGGGGGAATGGGTTATGAACGCCTTCCTGCTGACGTTGGGGATATCGTTCATTCTGACCAACGGGACCATGCTGGTGATGGGGCCTAACTTCCGCGGGATCGCTCGCTATTGGGATGTGGAAACGCTGCGGTTCGGGGAAATGAGAGTATCTGTGGATCGAATCATCTCTTTTGTCATAGCCATGGGCTCTATCGCTGCCCTTTGGTTTTTCTTGAACCGAACCCGCACCGGCCGGGCCATTCGTGCGGTGGCGCAGGATGAAGTCGGCGCGCAAATGGTGGGCATTGATCTCAACTTTGTCTATGTCTTGACCTTTGGCCTGTCCACCGCCATGGCCGCCCTGGCGGGTGGCTGCCTGTTGTTCATTTTCCAGGCTTATCCGACCGTGGGTCTCATACCGCTCTATACTGCCTGGTACGTGGTCATCCTGGCCGGGCTGGGGAATGTGGCCGGCGCCGTCGCCGGTGGCTTCATCGTGGCCCTGCTTCAGACGGCAACGCAGCACTGGATAGGTATCGGCTGGGCCAATGTGGTTCCCATCGCCGTGATGGTCGTGGTGTTGATCATCGTGCCCTCAGGCATCTTCGGCTCTGAGGTCAAGGGTATCCAAGAGCAATAGGGAGGAACAGCCGATTGCCGGTACTAAACGGATACGAAAAGGAGCGTTATTATGGCATCACTGGAGAAACAAAAGGGCAATAATGGCGTGTGGGGTGCCATCGCAGGTGGGCTAGGCCGCATTGGCCTCACTCCGTTGGGCTTGGTCATGCTGGTGATTGTGGCCATCCTGCCCTTGGTCCCGCCTTTCAACAAGGAGCACTACATACGGTGGCTCACGATGGGCGCCTACCTCGCGGCCCAGGCGGCTGCCTTTGACTTCACCAGCGGGTATATCAATGTAGTGAACTTTGGCTTCGCCGCTTTTGTGGGGCTGGGGGCTTACACGTCGGCCATCCTGGCCAACAAGGCACCCTTCTTGATCGTCCAACCGGGCATCTCTCCCTGGATTGGTATCTGGATTGGCGCGCTGGTAGCTGGCGTGTTAGGACTTCTGTTGGGAATGTTGACCCTGCGCCTGCGCGGCATCTTTGCCGCCTGCATGGCCTGGTTTATGGGCATCGCCCTCATGGGCCTGGCGCGCAACATGATGGATTTGACCCGTGGCGCGCTGGGGCTGCATCCCCCCCGCTTGCTAGACACCCCGGAGAACTTGCCCTACTTCTACATCATCTTCGTCATGATGCTGGTGACTTACATCTCCCTGAGGCTGGTGACCAAGTCGCGAATGGGGTTGGCGTTCCGAGCCATCGGCCAGAACCTTGACGCCGCCCGCGCCTCTGGGATCAACCCCACCAAGTACCGCGTGATCAACTTCACGCTCTCTTGCATGTTCGCTGGCTGGCTCGGCGGCTTCTACGCCCACTACCTAAGCTCGTTAACTCCCGACACGGTCATGCATACCTCCAAGACCGTGGAGGTGCTGACCATGGTCTACATCGGCGGGCGGGGAAGCCTATGGGGGGGCATGGCGGTGGCGTTCCCCTTCATTTTCGTCATGAACTACATCAGATCCAACTTCTCGGAACTGCCGGGGCTGCACCTGGTGATCTTTGGCGCACTGATGATCGTGGTGATGATCTTCTACCCAGGGGGATTCTCCGCTCTGTACGACAGGGTGGCGGGGTGGGTCAAAGAGAGAGTATCTGGAAGGTAACTTATGAAAACGCTTTGGAGGTTAGAGGTTGGAGATTGGAGATTAGATATTGGATAATGGATATTCCAATCTCTAATCTCCAGTATCCAATATCCAATCAAGGAGGTATTGGATGGGCCAAGTATTCATCCCCACCAATGAGACGTTTCCCAAAACAGCCGACGCCGTCGTTATCGGCGGCGGCATTGTTGGTGTGGCCACGGCCTTTTGGCTCTCGCGGGCCGGGCTGGATACGGTGCTGGTGGAGATGCGCGACGGGCTGTCTACGCTGACCACCGCCGCCTCGGCCGAGTGCTTCCGCGCCCAGTTCGCCGAGCCGGCCATGGCCGCTCTGGCCAAGCCAAGCATCGAGATCTTCGAGAACTTCGCCGAGGTGGTCGGAATTCCGGGCTACGACATCTCCCTCCAGCAGCGAGGCTATCTGTTCATGACTGACGACCCGGACATGGTAGACCAGTTGAAAGCGGCCGTGGAGAAGCACCGCAGCCTGGGGGTGACCGACTCTGAGTTCCTCACCGGCGATGAGGTGCGAGCCCGTTTCCCCCACGTCTCGCCCGACGTGGTGGCGGCTACCTTCCGTCAACGCGATGGCTGGTTGGCCTGCCACGAGACCACCCACGGCTTCGCCAAGGGGAGCGACGCCAACTTTCTGATACGCACTAAGGTCACCGATGTCTTGCTGGATGGACAGGGTGTCTGTGGGGTGGAGACCAGCCGGGGCACCATCTCCACCCGCGTTGTAGTGAATTCAGCCGGCCCCTTCGCCTCTGTGATTGGCAAGATGGCCGGTGTTGAAGTCCCCATTGAGACGGTCCGCCGTCAGAAGGTGATCATTGGCCCGCTCAATTGCATCCCCGAGGAAGCGTGCATGACCATTGACTTGATCAACGACGCTTATTGGCGACCCGAGGTGCAGGGCGCGCTGCTTGGTTGGGTTGACCCCGACGAGCCAGTCAGCGATCCATCGGAGAATGTGCCGACCGACTATTTCTTCCCGGCCATTGTGCTGGAGAAAGCGGCCCGGCTGACCCCCTTCTGGGAAGAAGTAGGCGAGGGGTTGAAGGACTCCGATGTCCACATCAGCGCGGGTCAGTATTGCTACACCCCTGACGACCAGCCGCTCATCGGCCCGGTGCCCGAGGCGTCGGGCTTCTATCTGAACTGCGGCTACTGGGCTGGGGTGATGCTCTCTCCCGCGGCAGGCAAGCGAGTAGCCGATTTGGTGACCGGCGCGATGGATCCCCAGGACAACCCCCTGCGCCCGACCCGCTACGAAGAAGGAATCGCGGCTGTTGAAGCTGACACCTTTTTGCGAGGACGGCATTAGAGGTTGGAGATTGGAGATTGGATATTGGAGGTTGGAGGTTAGAGGTTGGAGATCCTGAGTGTTGGGCAAGGTCTCCGACCGAGTGTTGGGCAAGGTCTCCGACCGAGTGTTGGGCAAGGTCTCCGACCGAAGCCCTTTCCGCTTTGGTCTGAGACCCTCAGCGAACAGAAGCGAGGTAGCGTTGGGCAAGGTCTCCGACCGAGTGTTGGGCAAGGTCTCCGACCGAG
>CAZGKH010000049.1:11654-14813 GCA_964525665.1 uncultured Anaerolineae bacterium
AGAGGTAGCGTTGGGCAAGGTCTCCGACCGAGTGTTGGGCAAGGTCTCCGACCGAAGCCCTTTCCGCTTTGGTCTGAGACCCTCAGCGAACAGAAGCGAGGTGAAATCATGAAAGTCCAAATCCCATACGGCCATGAGATGCTGGAACTAGAAGTACCCGGAAGCCAGGTGGTGGGGGTTCGTTCCCCCAAATCTATGCCGCCTGCCTCCGATCCCAACACGCTGCTGCGCCAATCCATCAAGGCTGGCATTGAGGAGCGCGGCCTGACGGCCAAGGTGGGATCCAGTTCTAAGGCGTGCATCGCCATTGCTGACCGTACTCGCAGCACTCCCAGTAAACTCGTTGTGCCACCGTTACTTGACCAGCTCAACGCTCTGGGTGTGCCCGACGAGAACATCACCGTGATAAGCGGCGGGGGGATGCACGCGCCGGATAGCGAAGAAGACCTCTCTCGCACCGTGGGACAGGCTGTGCTAGACCGCTGTAAGCGAAGCGGCGTTATCACCAACGAGCCTGATAACGACGATATCATGGTCAACCTGGGTACGACCGACATCGGCACGCCGGTGGAGGTGCACCGCTGCTTTGCCGAGGCGGACATCAAACTTGGCGTCACTAACGTCAACCCCTGTATGCTAGCAGGCTGGTCAGGTAGCGGCAAGATCGTAATGCCCGGCGTCTCCAGCCGGCGCAGCATATACCACAACCATCAGCAGTTCGTCCAGGTGTTGATGGGACTGCATTGCGCTTCCCTGCTGGGCGTCATGCCGCCCCGCAACCCAGTCCGCACCGACATCGAACAGTGCGCGACCATTAGCGGGATAGATATGGTGGTCAACACCGTCCTCGATTCGCAGCGACAGTTGGTGAACGTCTTCTGTGGCGAGCACATACCGGCCCATCGCGCCGCCATGGCCCAGATGCTGCCCAACGTCGAGGTGAGCCTTCCCCAGGCGGTGGATGTGATGATCGCCGGCGTGGGCGATCCGGCCTTGGAGGTCAGCCTGTTCCAGGGCGGGTCGCGGGTCTGCGGCGGGGTGGATCGCTACCTGCGACCGGGAGGCACCCTGGTCATGGCCAATGCCTGCGACGAGGGGATCTACGAGGGGTTCGAGCACGAGGAGTTCCGCGAGTGGATGCGCCGTATGCCCACCCCGGCCGAGATAGGGCAATTGGTCGAGGATGGCGAAATGGGCGGCGAGAAGGGATGCGTCCTGTTCACCTTCTCGTGGCTGTTGCACGAGATGGGCTGCCGCATCATCGTGGTCACAGATGGTATGACGGCCGCTGAGCTGAAAGAAGTTCATCTGGACCGCGCTCCTAGTGCCAGTCTACAGCAGGCTGCCGAAGACGCCTTGGGTGGTTACGCTCCTGGGGCCTCAATCGGTATCATGCCCTACGCCGGGCTGGTCTTGCCGACGCTGCCCAGGTAATAATAATGATGAGGAGCGTGTATCATTCATTGGGATGTGGTGAGGCGAGCTGTAAACGGATTTCTGGAACGGATTGAACGGACACCAGCCGCCTCCAATCCGCTCAATCTGTTCCCTGAATCCGTTGACAGCACTCTCGTCAGCAGCCGGTCACACACACTTCCGAATAAGTGAGGGAGCACCCCCATGTTTCATGACAAAAGCGAAATCCTTTCACCCGCCGATATCGAACTGATCCACAACACCAGCATGAAGCTGCTGACCAACGTGGGCGTCCTGTTTCCTGATGATGCCGCGATTGCCGTATTCAAGGAGCATGGCGTCCGGACCGAGGGTGACACGGTGTACCTCACCGAAGAGCAGTTGATGAGGGCTCTGGAAACCGTCCCGGCGCAGTTTACTATCCATGCGCGTAATCCCGACAAGGACGTGACTGTGGGCGACGGCGAGCCGGTCTTCGCGCCTGGCTATGGTGCTCCATTTCTGGTGGATTATGAAGTCGGCAAGCGCGCGCCGACCATGGAGGACTACCACACCCTGGCGCGACTGGCCCACGCCTTGCCCAACCAGGATTTGAGCGGACACCTGATGGTCGAGCCGGGGGATGTGCCAGCAGGGACCGCCCACCCTTCGACAAGCTCAGGACTCCGCCTGCGGATGATGCACGCCTGCATTGTCCATTCCGACAAGCCCTTCATGGGCAGCGCGGAGGGGAGGGCCGGGGCGCGCCACACCATGGAAATAGCGCTGATCCTGTTCGGCGAGGAGGTGAGGCAGCAGCCGGTGACCGTTGGCCTGGTCAACAGCCTCAGTCCCCTGGGCTACAGCGGCGAGATGCTCGCCGCCCTCATGGAGTATGCCCGCTGGCGACAGCCCGTCATCGTCGCCGCGCTGGTCATGGCTGGCTCCACTGGCCCCATCACGCTGGCTGGCGTGCTGGCGGTGCAGAACGCCGAGCTTCTGGCCGGTATCGCTCTAACCCAACTGATCAGCCCAGGCACTCCCGTCATCTTCGGCTCCACCTCGACCAACATAGACATGAGGACCGGCGCGTTGGCCATCGGTAGCCCGGAGAACTCGATGATGATCGCCGCTCACGTCCAGATGGCCCGTCACTATGGGCTGCCTTCGCGCGGCGGCGGCGCCATCACCGACGCCAGTTATCCCGATGCCCAGGCGGGTTTTGAATCCATGTTCGCCCTGCTGACCACCGTCAACAGCGGCATGGATTTCGTGCTGCACGCCGGGGGCATTCTCAGCTCCTACCTGGCCTTCTCCTACGAGAAGTTTGTGCTCGACGATGAGATGTGTGGCATGGTGCGCCGTTTTCGACAGGGAATCGCCGTCACTCCCGAAACCCTGGCCTACGACGTGATGGCCAAGGTGGGGCCTGGCGGCAACTACCTGATGGAGGCTCACACCGTGAAGCGCTGCCGCAGCGAGTTCTGGCAACCAGCGGTCTGCGACCGGGGTGGACTGGAGGCGTGGATGACAGGCGGTCGGCAAGATGCGGTGGCTCGCGCTCATCAGCGTTGGCAGCAGTTGCTGGCCGAGCACGAGGATCCGCCGCTGGATGCTACGACGGCCCGGCAGTTGCAGGCATTCGTGGAGGAAGACTAATGGTTTACCCTGATTTACGTTTCAAACCGAGACTAGCAGTGCTCAACGATGAGCAGATGGAGCAGATTCACCTGGCGACGCTGGAGATCTTGGAGCGCACCGGCG
>CAZGKH010000050.1:0-14685 GCA_964525665.1 uncultured Anaerolineae bacterium
GCGCCGATCAGCCCACGTCTGACGCGCCTCCCGCCGTCCCAGAGGGAGTGAGCGTGGAGCTTGATTCCGACTTCGAGATCGTCGTCTATCAGGGCGAGGATGTACTGGGAGGGCAATCGGTAATGTTCTCAGAAGTGCTTGCCCAGGGTAGGCCTGTTATCCTCAATCTATGGGCAGGGCTCTGTCCGAGCTGTCGCGCCGAGATGCCGGAACTTCAGGCAGCATACGAAGAGTACGGGGACAGGGCGCTCATCGTTGGTGTGGACGTAGGACCATTCATCGGACTGGGTTCCGAGAGTGATGGCCGTGCCCTGCTCAATGAACTCAACATCACCTTCCCTGCTGGAACCACATCCGACGCCAATGTGGTGCGGGACTACAAGGTTCTGGGGACGCCGACTACGCTGTTCATCAAGCCCAATGGAGAAATCACTCAGCGGTGGACCGGAAGGCTGACGCCAAGCCAGTTGAATGAGTACATAGAAACGTTGCTCGACGCTTCAGCCAGCTTATAGTGGAAAGAGAGCAAGCCTGTTCTCTCACCGTGACCCCTGATTGGCTGACATTTTTAACATAGGACACGGATTCACACAGATGAACACAGATTCTTCTCTTTTTTACTACAAATCTGTGTGAATCTGTGAAAATCTGTGTCCCAATTATTGTGTGTCGGTAGTCACATAGAAAGAGGCAAAGTTCGGTGAAAGACACAACTCCCACCAAGTCCACGGGCAGCAGGCCGGTCTTGGCGGCCAGGTTCGTCATCCCAGCGGTGCTAGTCGTCGGGCTTCTCTTCCTGCTGATCAGCTTTCAGGGCAGCATTGAAACAACGGTGGCCAATCTGGCCCTGCTGCTCCCGGTGGGCTACGCCTTTGCCGCGGGAATGGTGGCCAGCGTGAACCCGTGCGGGGCGCTGCTACTGCCATCCTACGCCCTGTATCAGCTCGGCACTGAGGAAGCGGACTTCGACCAGGCGCCGGCGGCGAAGCGGGCCCTCAAGGCCCTCCTCATCGGCGGAACGGCCACGGCTGGGTTCATCGCCATCTTTGCCGTCGCGGGGAGCATTCTCGCCGCCGGCGGCCAGTGGCTGATCAGCGCTTTCCCCTTTGCAGGACTAGCCATCGGCGGGGTGATGATCGTCCTGGGGCTGTGGCTACTGGTGACGCACAGGACCATTGGCATCATGGCAGCCAGCCGGGTGACCATCAGCCCGCGGCGCAACCTGAGCAACGTCTTCCTGTTCGGCATCGTCTACGCCATTGGCTCGCTGAGCTGCACACTGCCGATCTTTCTGGTGGTTGTCGGCGGCAGCCTGGCGAACCAGGGCCTGTTGGCTGCTCTGGAACAGTTCATCGGCTACGCCCTGGGCATGGGGGCAGTCCTCATCGCCGTGACGGTGGGCACCGCGCTGTTTAGAGAGACAGTCTCCAGGCTACTGCGCCGGATCGTGCCCCACGTCCACCGGGTGAGCGCTCTGTTCCTGGTGGGGGCCGGCGCGTACTTGATCTACTACTGGGTGTTCCAGGCTGGTCTGTTTTGGTGAGTGGAATGGAAGGAGTAAAGCGAACATGTTGAAACTCGGCGACATAGCCCCCGGTTTTACGCTGCCCACAGCGAATGGCCAGGTCGTTTCCCTGACTGAGACGCTGGGCGACGGCCACAACGTGCTGCTGGTCTTTTTGCGTCACCTGGGCTGACTGCCCTGCCGTGAGCACGCGGCACAGTTGTGCCAGCATCAGGATGAGTTCAAACGACTGAATACCGAGGTGCTGATCGTTTCCTTCGGCGCCTTGCCGTTGGCCCAGGCCTGGCTGGAAGAGACCTGCGCGCCCTTTCGCCTGCTACTCGACCCGGAGCGAACGGTTTACCAGGCCTACGGGCTGGAACGCTCGTTCTGGCGGTCGTGGAACCTGAAGACGATGCGGCGCTACGTCCAGTTGATGCGCGATGGCCGCCAATGGCGCGGCATCCAGGGTGACTCGACCCAACTGGGCGGCGACTTCATCGTGGATACGGGCGGCATGGTGCGCCTGGCCTACCGCAGCCATGATCCGACCGACCGACCGTCGACGGAACAGCTCCTTGCCATTCTCAGGGAGCTCAATCAGGAGAGATAGTCTATGAATGAACCTTACGACCTGCTTATCATCGGCGGCGGGTCGGCCGGACTGACGGCGGCCGGCTTTGCGGTCCAACTGGGGGCGCGGGTGGCCCTGGTGGAAAAGCACCGCATCGGCGGCGATTGCACCTGGACCGGCTGCGTGCCCAGCAAGACGTTGCTCAAGGCGGCCAAAGTGGCCCACCAGATGCGCACCGCCGCCCGCTACGGCCTGACCCCCGTCGAGCCGGTGGTTGACCTGAAGTCGGTGATGGCCCACGTGCGGGCTGTCATCGCTGAGGTATACCACGAAGAGTCGCCCGAAGCGCTGCGCGCCGACGGCATTGACGTCTTCCTCGGCCCTGCTCGCTTCCTCGATTCTCACACTCTAGCTGCCGGCCAGGACACGCTGACCGCACGCCACGTCTTGATCGCCACCGGCGCCCACCCCTTCAGCCCGCCCGTCGCCGGCCTGGAGGACGTGGACTACCTGACGTACGAGAGTATCTGGAATCTGGAGGTTCTGCCGCAACACCTGCTGGTGGTCGGGGCAGGGCCGATTGGCTGCGAAATGGCCCAGGCCTTCCGTCGCCTGGGGTCGCAGGTGACGTTGATCGTCAGCCGCGATCGGTTGTTGCCCCGCGATGGCCCTGCCGCCTCGCGCGTCCTGGGCGAGGTGTTTGAAGCTGAGGGGATTGACCTGCGCCACAACACCCGGGCCGAACACGCCTGGCGGGACGAGAACGGCATCCACCTGGTCGCTGGGGACGACGAACTGGTGGGCGACGCACTCCTGATTGCCGCTGGACGTCGCCCCAACGTGGATGGTCTCGACCTGGAGAAAGCGGGGGTAGCCTACAGCGCCAAAGGTATCCAGGTGGATGATTACTTGCGCACCAGCCAGCGCCACATCTACGCCGCCGGCGATTGCATCGGCAGCCACCAGTTCACCCACTATGCCGGCTGGCAGGCATTCATGGCTGTCCGCAACGCCCTGCTGCCCGGCGCGTCCAAAGGCGTCACTGACTTGGTCCCCTGGACCACCTTCACTGACCCGGAAGTGGCCCACATCGGGCTGACCGAGGAGCAGGCGCGGGAAAAGCACAGCGACGCGGTGATGACCTGTCAGTGGCCGATGGAGCGAGTAGACCGGGCGCGAGTCGAAAGGGACACCGCTGGCTTCATCAAGCTAGTTCATAAGAAAGATGGAACTCTGCTAGGCGCGACGGTCGTCGCCGAGCGGGCCGGAGAGATGATTCACGAGTGGATCGTGGCCCTGGATCGCGGCCTGAAGGTGGGCGACCTGGCCAACACCATCCACGTCTACCCCACCTACTCGACGGCCAGCATGCAGGCCGCGGCCGCCATCCGCGTTGAGCAATTGTTGGGCGGCACGTCTGGCAAGGTCATTCGTGGCCTGGCCCGGTTGATGCGGTGAGACGAGTTCAAAGTTTTGAGCTTCGAGTTGCGGGTTGCTTTGATCCGTAGGTAGCTGTATGGAGATGGTAACCGGTTCAGGTGGGTGGTGGGGGCGAGCTGTCTAGGTGCCAGGCACTTGCGAATAGCCAACCGACTGAGCAATGTCACCTGGCTTGGAGGTACTGTGGCCTCCAAGAAGCCGATGAAAGTGCCAGGCACCTGAAGGCTTACTGGAGGAGATAGTTGATTAGGCTGAGTAAACAACCCGTTCGTCACCACATCTTTCACGGAATCACCCCCAGTCTGTGCCCGGAGTGTGGTCAGGTTGTAGACGCTCAGGTGCTTATCCGCGACGGCGGTGTCTACCTGCGCAAGTACTGCGCAGAGCACGGTTGGCACGAGGCACTGGTCTCGTCTGACGCTGACTGGTACCTGAATTCGCTCAAGTACAACAAGCCGGGCACCGTCCCCTACGATTTTGCGACGGGCGTCCAACATGGCTGCCCCGACGATTGCGGCCTGTGCGCTGAGCATCAGCAGCACACCTGCATCGGCATTGTCGAGATAACCACTCGCTGTAACCTGAGTTGCCCCACCTGCTTCGCCGACGCTGGCACGGGGCATGATCTAAGTGTGCCTCAAGTGGAGGCGATCCTCGACCGCTTTCTGGAGACCGAAGGCCAACCCGAAGTCGTCCAGATCAGCGGCGGCGAACCGACCATCCACCCCCATTTGCTGGACATTCTGGCCGCTGCCAAAGCGCGCGACATTCGTCACGTGATGCTCAACACTAACGGGCTGCGATTGGCCCAGGATCCCGATTTCGCCCACCAACTGGCCCTCTATCAGCCCACCATCTATCTCCAGTTCGACGGCCTGACCGCCTCCACGTACCAGGCTTTGCGGGGATGCGATCTGCGCGCCATCAAACAGCAGGCGCTCGATAACCTGGCCGAGGCGGGACTACACGTTGTGCTGGTCGCTGCTATCGGCCGGGGAATCAACGAGGGCGAGATTGGCGACATTTTGCGCTTTGGGTTGGAACACCCGGCTGTGCTGGGCGTCAGTTACCAGCCGGTTACCTTTGCCGGGCGCTGCCTGAATTACAAAGATCCCCTCGACCGCGTCACTCTGCCTGACGTGCTCCACGCCCTGGAAACACAGACTGATGGCCTCCTTCGGGTGAGCGATTTCATACCCGTGCCCTGTCCGTATCCCACCTGCTCGGCCTGTACCTACGCCTTCGTGGACGGCGATCAAGTAGTACCCATCCCGCGTCTGGTGGACGTGGACGACTACCTGGACTTCATCACCAACCGCGCCGCCCCTGAGTTGTCGGATGAGATCCAGCAGGCGGTGGAGGCGCTGTGGAGCATGGCCGCGACGATGGGTACGGACAAGACAACAGACGACCTTGCCTGCGTCGCTTGCGGAATCAACGTACCGCTGCCCTCCGACCCCGAATTCCTCAAGCAGCACTTTTTCCTGGTCCAGGTGCACAGTTTTATGGACGAACACACCTTTGACCTGAAGCGACTGATGAAATGCTGCGTCCACGAACTGCTGCCTGACGGCCGCGCTGTGCCTTTCTGTGCCTACAATAACCTGGGCTATCGGGAGGGGGTAAGATGAGTGACACAACCACCGATCGCGAAATCAAGCTCTGCTGCGCCACCTTCTACCAAAGCGACCTCGTGCGGATGCTGTTGGGCGATGTCTTGCACCCCGGCGGACTGGCTCTGACTCGCCGCCTGGGTGAAACCATCGGGCTTGGCCCAGGAGACCGCGTGCTGGACGTGGCCTGCGGACGGGGCGCGTCGGCTGTGCATCTGGCGGAGCATTTTGGCTGCCACGTCAGCGGCCTGGACTACGGGATGGAGAACATCGCCGCCGCCGAAGCCCATGCCGCCGATCGCGGGGTGGCCCACCTGACCACCTTTCGCCAGGGCGACGCCGAAGGACTGCCCTTCGACGACGATGCTTTCGACGCCGTCATCTCCGAGTGTAGCTTTTGCACCTTCCCCAACAAGGCGGTCGCGGCCGCCGAGATGTCCCGTGTGCTTCGGGCCGGTGGTCGGCTGGGGTTGACCGATGTGACCGTCAACGCCTCGCTTCCCGAAGACATCCAAACCCTGTTGGCTTGGGTGGCCTGTGTAGCTGGGGCTGGCACGGCGGCGGACTATGTGGCAACACTACGGGGAGCCAGCTTCACCGATTTCACCATCGAAGACCAGCAGGACGCGCTGCTGGAGATGGTGAACGACGTGCGCCGCAAGCTTTTGGGCGTCGAACTGGCCGCCGGCCTGGGCAAACTGGATCTGGGAGACTTGGATCTCAGCGAGGGCAAGCGCCTGGCCCGTCGCGCCGCCAAGTTAATTGAGGGCCGCGTGGTAGGCTATACACTCATCGCAGCGAGAAGAAGCGACTGATAGCGAGTCGTCATGTGCGTGGAGTAAGTGAAGCGCTGCCAGGTTTCTGGCAGCGCTTCGCACGTTTTCTATTGACTCCCCCACCCCGATTTGCTCCGAGAGCCGATAACACACGAGTTTGTTTTTAGTTTTCCGGTATGGTATAATTAGTCCACTACTTCCCTCCATTGGACGATGTGACTTTCTTCAGAGCAAAAGGTTATCCCCAGTGCAAAGCAAATTGGGTCTTTTCTGTGACAAGATCATGGAAGCCGGTTGGCTAGCCGCGGCTATAGTCACCCCCCTTTTCTTCAACTGGTACAGCAACCGTGTCTTCGAAGCCAGCAAGGTTGCCCTGCTTCGCTCCATCACTATGGTGACGTTGGCAGCCTGGCTGATCAAGACCCTGGAGGAGGGGCTGCCTGGAGAAAGGCAAAATCGCAAGCTAGGCTCTGTCTCACTCCGCACACCTCTGATCGTGCCTGTGCTGTTTTTCGCAGGCGCATATCTCCTTAGCACTGTGACCTCCGTATCCCCGCTAATCAGTTTTTGGGGTTCTTACTACCGACGACAAGGTCTGTATGTTGTTCTCTGTTACATAGCCATCTTCTTCTCGATGCTGAGAACCCTGCGTACTCGCCAGCAGTTGGAGCGCCTGATCACAGTCATCCTAATCACCAGCCTACCTGTCTCCCTTTACGGGATCATCCAGCACTATGGAGTGGATCCCTTAGTTTGGATCAGACCCTTAACCTGGATGAGAGGAGACCTGTATCGTGTCGAATCTACCCTGGGCAATCCCATTTCGATTGGCGCCTATCTGATAATGGTTGTGCCCTTGACCGTGTGGCAGCTCGTTCGCTCTCTCTCCCTTGTTCGCACCAAGGGGAAGAAGGTCAGGCCTTCCGTGGTCTCGTTCGGATGTTATCTCCTCCTTTTGATCCTTCAGTTGATCTGTTTGGTGTTCACCCAGAGTCGGGGGCCTATGATGGGCCTCATGACCGGAACCTTGTTCTTCTTTCTACTATGGGCCGTCCTAAGAGGCCAAAGGGGATTGGCTCTAGCGGCTATCGGCATATCCATCGCTTTGTTCACTATCCTGGCTATCCTGAACCTGCCCAACACCCCCCTGACGCTTCCCAAAAGAATACCCTACGTCGAGCGACTGGCCGGGATTTATAGGGACATCGCGCATGATAGAAGTCTGATCTGGTATGGAGCAGTCAACATGATGGCGGCTGACAAGATGCGGGCCGTCATTGGTTATGGGCCAGAATCCATGGGCCTCATTTTTCATCCCTATATACACCCTGACTGGGCCGCTATGAAAAACTACAAAGAGGTAGCCGACCGTTGTCACAACGAAACCCTCGATGTTTGGGTAACCGGCGGTCTCATCGGACTTTTCGCCTACTTCACCCTCTTCGGCAGCATCTTATACTACGGTCTTAAGTGGCTTGGGCTTATAGCGAATTCTCGACAGCGCACCTTCTTTGTAGTTACATGTCTGGCGGGAGGACTATCGGGTCTACTGATCCCTTGGCTCATTGATGGGACGTTAAGATGGGCCGGAGTGGGGGTGCCTGCTGGTATATTGCTGGCTCTGATTATATACCTGATGACATCTCTCTTCCATCACAGTGCCCTGAGCCCTGTCCTGAGCCCCGTCGAAGGGCTATCGAGGGGAGGAAAGAGGGGGGGCAAAAACAGCCATAACCAAATCCTGTTGATTGCCTTGTTGTCGGCTATTGTAGCTCACTTCGTTGAAATCCAGTTCGGCATCGCCATCACTGCCACCCGCACTTATTTTTGGATTTACGTTGCGCTGTTGACCATCATCGGTTGCTACTGGCAGCCGCATCCTGAGCCCTTTGGTGGAGTCTACCCTGAGCACGGTCGAAGCGCTCAGGGAAGGCATGTTGAAGGGGAGAAGTCTATGCTTGACGCTATAGCAAGGACTTCACCCGCCGATAGTACACGCCAGCGGCGTATCCGACGGCGGAAAGGACGCAGGCGAGAGGCTGATCGGCCGTCGTCCGGAATCTCAACTACATTGAGTGGCACGATTCTTTCGCACGCTATCCTGGTGGGGTTGATCCTGGCAACCATCGGTTTTGACTTGATCACTCATCAGTTCGAACTCCATGCCAACGGCCTTGTTATCTTCGGCCTGCTATTTGTGACTTGGCTATTCGGCGGGATAACTACTCCAACCCTTCGACCAGTCTCAGGACAGGCTTCCAGCCCGTCGGCTAGGCCCTTCGACAAGCTCAGGAGGGGCCTCGGGGCAGGTCTCCGATCTCCAATATCCAATATCTCGACCTACGTCCTGGGCAGCCTGTTTGGCTTTCTCCCGTTCATGGCTATTCATGCCGCCATAATATTGCCAGGCGCCGGCGTTGAAAGGACTACATTTGTCTATTATGTCTACGTTTTCTCAGTTATCTTCGCTGTAGCGTTTGCCCTGATGACCAACAGCGACGTTCGCCTTCGTCTCTATAGATTCCGTACCTGGTGGCTCTACCCCGTCATAGGCTTAGGGGTTTTACTTTTGATCCTCAACTCCAATCTGAAGGCCGCTCAAGCGGATATCTACTACAAGTTTGCTCTAGCCTCGGAAGAAAAAGGGGAGGTAGATAAGGCCATCTCCGTGTATAGCCAAGCCATCCAATTGGCTCCTCACTGGAGTCAGTATTACGCCTCCTTGGGCTGGGCCTACGGGTGGAAAGCAGTAACCGCTTCAGATGCTGATCAAAGGGCTGATTTATTCGAGGAAAGTCTCAGGGTATTAGAGCGTGCCCAACAGATGAGCCCTTTCGATCCTGACATCGTGGCCAAGTTGGGGCACGTCTACTGGAACTGGGGCAGTGTGACACCCAATCTGGGGCAAAAGGCCGAGAAGTTAGAGGCAGCTCTGGCACACTACCAGCAAGCAGTGACTCTAAGCCCTTTGAATCACGGGCACCTGCTCAACGGCGACATCGTCCAGACCTACCTCCATCTGGGAGAGACTTATGCTGCTATGGACGAGTTAAGCCAAGCGGTGGAAGCTTACCAGCAAGCCAAAGAGTTGGCTCCCGATCGCTATGAGAGTCACAAAGGTTTGGCCTTGGTCTATCTGCGGTTGAGTCGCCTTGACGAGGCTATTGAGGAAGCCAAGACAGCCAGAGACCTGGCGCCAGCGGAGGAACAGCCCGCTTTGGACGATCTGATCGCTCAGTTAGAAGCCCGGAAGAGTCAGTAGGTTGGGAAACTGGTAGATTGGTATCGGGGATCAATTCACCAGTCTACCAGTTTCCCAACCTACCAATCTTGCGCTTTCGCAAAACGGTAGCCGATTCCCCGCTCAGTGAGGATGTACCTGGGTTGCCGGGAGTCCTTTTCTATCTTCTGACGAAGACGCCAGATGTACAACTTCACATAGTCAATCGCGTCCACGTATTCCGCCCCCCAGACAAATTCCAGTATCTGCTCATTCGATAGCACCCGTCCAGCATTCTCAGCCAAATAGAAGAGCAGCCGTTGCTCGGTGGCGGTCAACTGCACTCTTTCCCCTGCCTTGCTGATCTCGAATCTCTCCGAGTCTATCACTAGTGTGTCATCGGCGTACAGGATACGTCCCTTGTCGGGAGGGGATGACCTGGTCCGGCGCAGAACAGCCTCTACTCGAGCCTCCAGTTCCTTAAGACTGAAAGGCTTGGCCACATAGTCGTCGGCGCCGAGTTTCAGCCCCATCACTTTGTCGGATTCCTGTCCCCTGGCGGTGAGCATGATGATGGGTACGTCGGAAATCTCTCGAATGCGCCGGCAGGTCTCCCAGCCATCCATCTTGGGCATCATTACGTCCAAGATAATCATATCTGGTCGTTGGCTGTACATTTGCTGCATCCCCTGAACCCCATCGGCGGCGGTAACGATGCTATAGCCCGCTCTGGTCAAATACAGCTCAATGGCCTCAACTAGCCTGTTGTCATCGTCTATGATTAACAACTTGCCTTTTCTATCACTCACCAACTCGCCTCCTGACCTGTACTGAGCCCTTCGCGCCTTCGGCAGATCTCAGGACAGGCTCCGCTCAGGCAAACTCTGTCGAAGTATCGGCTTCCTGATCAATCACCGGCAAGGTCACGATGAAGCGGCTGCCCACGCCCAGTTCGCTCTCTACTTCGATCATGCCCCCATGAGCCTCGGCAGCTTCTTTGGCCAGCACGAGACCCAGTCCCACACCCTTGATGCCTGATTCCGTCGTTGACCACACTCGATAGAATTTTTCGAAGATGTGGGGCAAGTCATCAGGCGGGATGCCTACTCCTTGGTCAATTACACTGAGGATGAGCTTGGCGCCCTCCGCCCGCGCCACCACATCCACGCTACCTCCCTCATGACTGAACTTGATGGCGTTGCCCACCAGGTTCTTGACCAACATGTTTAACAATTCTCTATCGGCAAGAACCGGGGGTAAATCGGGCTGGATATTGACGCGAAGGAAGACCTCCCTCTCTTCGGCCTGGATGCCGAAGAGACCGAGGATGTCGTCAACTACCACCCTTATGTGTAGGAGCTCTTTTTTCATGACAAACTGCCCCGCTTCCAGCCGCGAGAGATCGAGGAGGTCGCCGATCAGTCCGGTGAGCCGATCTGTCTCCCGGTCGATGACCTTCAGGAAACGCTGGCGCAGCTCGCGATCATCGCCCTCTAACTCATCCAGCAGGAGCTCAGTGTAGGCCTTGATAGAAGCTAAAGGCGCGCGCAGTTCATGGGAGACATTGGCCACGATGCTGGACTTTAGCCGATCCACCTCTTTCAAACGGGTGATATCAGCAAAGCTGAGTAGATAGCCGAAGACATCGCCTCCGGTGTCGTGGAGCGGGGTCACCCCTTCCAGGACATCTCGCACCCCCAATCTGCCAGATATGGTCGTCTCAACAGGCGCGACCCGCTGGCCTGCTTCCATCGCCATGCGCAGGGGGCTCCCCTCCCCACCAATTTCTGCTCCGAAAACCTCAGTCAGGCGTTTGCCCAAGACCTGCCCCGCAGCATGGCCGGTGATCGTTTCTGCCCCTGGATTGAAGCTAGTTATCCGTATGTCGTCATCAATAACTATCAAACCATCGAAGGTCCCTTCCAGAATAGTCTCTGTCTTTCTCTTCTCCTCAATGGCCTCCCTATAGAGCCTGGCATTCTCAATGGAGATGGCGGCTTCCCCCCCCAGGATGGAGACAAACTCCAGATCGCCCTGGGTAAAGGCCGGGCCTTCTCCCAGCTTGCTGATATTGAGCACCCCGATAACCTCATCCTTGAGCAAGAGCGGCACGCAAAGGGCAGAGGCGATCTCTCCTCTGCTCATCGCTTCCTTGATCTGAGGGTCAAGCGATGCCCCATCAGCCAATAGCAGGGGCTCCCCTCTCTCTGCGACCCAGCCAGAAATTCCCTGGCCGACTTTGTCCCGCGCCATAGCGGCGATTTCCGAGGGCAGGCCGACGGAGGCTTTGACGACCAACTCTCGTCCCTCCAGCAACATCAGAGAAGCCCTATCGGCCTTGGTCTCTTGCAAGCCCGTCTCAACTATCTGATCCAGCAAACTGTTCAGGTCCAAGGTTGTCAGAAAGGCTTTGCTCAACTCAAATAGGGGCATCAGCGTCCTCAGGCGGACGTTTTCGCGCTCCATTCGTCTCTTGTCCAAAGCCTTGGCCACGGTTGAGCTCAACCAGTCCGGATCGAACGGCTTAACGACAAAATCATCAAAGCCCAATTTCAGGGCCTTGATGATTTCCTCTGTACTCTTGGAACCAATTATGATCACCCCAAGCATCTCCGGGGTGAACTCTTTGATGGCTCGATATATCTCCAACCCGTTCTGCTCAGGCATCCCTTCGACAGGCTTGTCCTGAGCAGAGCCTGTCTTGATCTCCACCGAAGGGCCGAAGAACTCAGGACAAGGCACAACGTCCATCAAGAGAAGGTCAAATTGCTCCTTCTTGGCTATCTCGATTGCCTGTTTGCCTCTGGTTGCTCCTTCAACTGTGTAACCCTCCGCCCTCAAGCTTCGTAAGCAAAGCCCGAGGACATCGGGATCACTACCAACAACCAGGATCTTCTCTTGGGCCATAGTCACGGACCTCTTCTTTGAGCCTGGCCTGCTGTCACTATCCTACTCTCCCCTACTCTTCCGAGTGCTCTTCTTCCGTCAGGGATAGTAAGTCGGCTGCCGAACGAGCTCGCCGATGCCTATAGAGAATTATCGCACCTGAGACAACAATGGCTATCGCGGCGAATATCTGAGCGGCGGGGATGCCGCGAATTAACCAGGCGTCTGGGCGCAAAGCCTCGACGAAGATGCGCCCCACTGGGTACCAGATCGCCCACAGGCATAGTATGTCACCGTCTAACAGACGATCCGAATAACGACGGGCCACGTACATCAAGATGATGAAACCCAACAAGTTCCATAACGACTCGTAGAGAAAAGTGGGGTGGAAACGGGTGTCGGCCGGGTACACGGTCAGGTCATTGTAGGGGGGGATACGATAGGGGGGAGCGATGGCGATGCCCCAGGGCAAGTTGGTGGGGTAGCCATAAAGCTCCTGGTTGATGAAGTTGCCCCAGCGCCCGATGACCTGGGCCAGGATGAGGCCCATCGCGCCGATGTCTGCCCACTGCAGGAAGCTCAGCTTGTTCAAGCGGGCGTAGATATAAATGCCTAGGAGGCCCCCGACCACTGCCCCGTAGATACCCAGGCCGCCATGCCAGATCTGTAGGATGGCGACAGGATTCTGCCGGTAGTAATCCCAACCCAACATCCCGCCCCGCGGGCTGGAGAAGACATGATACAGCCGAGCTCCAATGATGCCGAGAACCAGGCAGAGGAGCAGGGCGTTCCACACGTGATCGGGATCCTGGCCGCGCCGTTTGGCCTCCAGGTTGGCCACGTAAGCGCCGACCAAGGTCGCCACTACAATTGTGATGCCATACCAATGTACAGACAAAGGGCCTATATGAAAAGCGATGGGGTCCATAGTTTCGATCTCTCCCTTTCTTTGAGGGTCACTACTCACCTGCTCCCGCTGGACCCTAGTCCAGCGGCCTCAGCAGTCGCTGTAGCTCTGGCCAGGTACATGTTTCACAGTTTTTGGCGTTGATCATCGTCGTTGGAACAGCGGACTAGGGTCCGCTACGAGCATAAGGTGAGTAGTTACCTTTGAGGTTTAGTGACTTGTTGGAAAGACTACCACCTCTTTGCCAGCCAGCTTGTCCTCAATGCGCTCGACGATAATATCCAGGTGGTGTCTATGGTGGACAAAGTCCAGACGGTCGGCGGGGATGGTCAGCACCGGACACAAGTCGAAGTCAGCCATCCAGTCTTCGTAGAAGGAACCGAGGAGAGCCAGGTAGTCGTCGGTGATGCTGGCTTCGATGTCTCGTCCACGGTTGCGGATGCGGTGTGTTAGGGTAGGTACGGACGCCTGTAGATATAGGAGCAGGGCGGGCACAGGCAAGCCATTCACCACCAGATCGAAGAGGCGGCGATAGGCATAATAGTCTCGCTCGGTCATGTTGCCCAATTGGTACAGAGCGCGGGCGAAGACATAGCCATCTTCGTAGATACTGCGGTCAATGATGGCCGAGGTAGGTGCGGCTGCCAAAGTTCGGTGTTGGATAGCTCGGTGCCCCAGGAAGAAGACTTGGAGGTGAAAGCTCCAGGTTCGCATGTCGTCGTAGAAGTCAGCCAAGTAAGGGTTATCAGCCACGGATTCGTAGGCAGCTTGCCAGCCCAGGCGGGCCGCCAGCCGCTCCGTCAGGCTTGTTTTGCCAACGCCGATATTCCCAGCCACTATGACGAGATGTTTGGCCATGCAGTTCGCCCCACTCCCTGGTCAGTCCGGCGCCTCAAGTGCTGGCCTGATTATACCAACAAAACGGCCTATAGTCAAAGAGAGCCCCGGGCTTCGATTTCCGGGCTTTCTTTCTGCAAGTGAGCGGTCAACCCTTCGACAAGCCTGTCCTGAGTGGAGCCGAAGGGCTCAGGACGTCGCCCTAATTGGCGCAACGGAATCCGATGTATTCATCCTTGACAGTGGGTTTGTACCAGAGACGGTAGGTACTGCGGGCAACTGGTATGTTGCTGCGCCACGAGCCGCCCCGCAATGTTCTGCCCATACCCGAATCCTCATCCGGCCCCGGAGGATTGCGGTCAGGGGCGATTCTGTAATAGTCAGGGCTATACCAATCGGCCAGCCACTCGCGGACATTCCCACCCATGTTGTAGACCCCGTAGAAACTCTTGCCAGCCTCGAAGCTCCCGACAGGAGCTGTGTCCTGGTAGCCGTCATCAATGTGCGATTCTTTCCAGTCGTATGTGCAGTTCACGTCGCACAGGTTCAACTTGCTTCCATCGGGCTCGCTGTTACCCCAGGGCCAGAGGCGTTTATCAGTGCCCCGTGCCGCCTTCTCCCACTCCGCCTCGGTCGGCAGCCGCTTGCCCCTCCATTTGCAATAAGTCTGAGCAGCGTCCCAAGTGACCCAGATAACGGGGTAGTTGTCGTACTCTGGATTATCGTAGTAGGAAAGACGGGTGGGGGACGATGACCGTTCCGGAGGGCTGCATGCTCCAGCGTCCGCGCACTCTTTGTACTGGGCGTTGGTCACTTCGTATTGATCAATGCAGAACGCATCGAGGAAGACCGCCCGTTCTGGCTTCTCATCATCGTCGCCCAAATTGTTGCCCATGGTGAACTCGCCGGCAGGAATGAAGACCATACC
>CAZGKH010000051.1:0-14532 GCA_964525665.1 uncultured Anaerolineae bacterium
GCCGGCAACCTCATCGCGCGCGCTGTGGCGGGAATCATGGTCGTGGTGTTGGGGTGTCTGGCCCTTTTCGCCCCGCAAGTGATGGCTCTGTTCAGCGACGACGCCGAGAGCGTGTCCATTGGCGCGCACATCATCCGCGTGCTCAGTCTGGGGTATCTGGCTTTTGGCGTCAACATGGTGTTCGACTTTGCCCAGGCCGGGGCGGGGGACACGGCGTCACCGATGGCCATCAACCTCATCGCACTGTGGCTGGTGCAGATTCCGCTGGCGTACCTGCTCTCCCGTCCGTTCGGCCTCGCTGCCGACGGCATCTGGCTTGCCCTGGCCATCGGCTGGTTCGTGCAAGCGGTTCTGATGATCTGGCGCTACCGCCAAGGGCGTTGGAAGCGGAAGCGAATATGAGGCGGCTGCGGGTGTTTCACTATTGCGGTTTTGCCCAATCTTTTGTATAATATGCGAGAAGGGATTGCGGACTCGCCGATGAGCTACTAGACAGGTCCGACAGGAGCATAGAGTTGTCCAGCCCGAGTAAAGCAAGGACCAGAAAAGAGCTAATTGACCCCGCCCTCGAAAGAGCTGGCTGGGACGTCAATAACCCCAACCAGGTCGGCCTCGAGATCCCCGTGGATGAGTTTGATCCCCAAGCGTGGCGTGCGCTCGAAGCCAGGTTGAGACGCTTGCGCGAGACTGGGGTAGTCTACGATGTCGAACTGCCGAAGGGGGTGAGCGATTACGTCCTCTACCGCCCCGATGGTGACATCATCGCCGTCGTCGAGGCCAAGCGCGCCAGCATTGACCCCCGCCTCGCCCAGGCACAGACCGAGTTCTACGTCCAGGAGATTGCCAAGCGGCAGGACTTTGCCCCCTTTGCCTTCATGACCAACAGCTACCGCATCGAATTCTGGGACGTCGGTCACGCCAATCCCCGCCAAGTGGCCGGCTTCTTCTCCCCCGCCGACCTGGACAACCTCTTCTACATCCGCCAGAACCAGACGCCCCTCACCGCCGCCCCCGTCAACCTCAAGATTACCGACCGACCCTACCAACTGGAGGCCATGCAACGCCTTTGTGACGCCTTCGAAAACAAGAAGAAGCGCAAGGCTTTGCTGGTCATGGCCACCGGCACCGGCAAAACCCGCGTCGCCATGTCCCTGGCCGACATCTTCATGCGCACCAACCAGGCCCGCAAGATCCTGTTCGTGGCCGACCGCGACGCCCTGGTGCGCCAGGCGCTCTCCGAAGGCTTTGAGGACTTCCTGCCAGACGAGCCCTGCGCTCGCATCTTCTCCCACAACACCCACAGAGTCAAAGCCAATCGCTTGTTTGTCGTCACCCTGCAGACCTTGAGCAACTGCTATCAGGACTTCACGCCTGCCTTTTTCGACCTGATCGTCTTTGACGAGGTTCACCGCTCCATCTTCAACAAGTGGAACGAGGTGCTCCAGTATTTCGACGGGCGCATGATCGGCCTGACCGCTACCCCTGCCCAGTACATAGACCGCAACACCTTCCTCGAGTTCGACTGCACCGACGAAGTACCCACCTTCTTTTACTCGCGTCAGGAAGCCACGGACGAAAGCTATCTGGTGGACTACGAACTCTATGCAGCGCAAACCAAGTTCCAGCGCAGGGGCATTCGAGGAGCGGATCTCTCTGAGGAAGAGAAGCAAGCCCTGATTGACCAGGGGTATGATCCAGACGCCATTGATTTCTCCGGAACCGACCTGGAGCGCAGAGTTTCCAACAAGGACACCCTCCGCAGGCAATGGGAGGAGATCTGGGACGTCTGTCTCAAGGATCAATCGGGCCAGTTGCCGGGCAAGACCATCGTCTTTGCCATGACCCAGGCCCACGCCCTGCGCCTGCTGGAAGTGTTCAACGAGATGTTTCCCCAGTACCCCGACCTGGCCCGGGTTATCACCTACAAGTCGGAGCACAAGGGCACGGCCATCAAGACCTTCAAACGGGAATCTCTGCCGCGCATTGCCATCTCTGTGGACATGCTGGAGACCGGTGTCAATGTGCCCGAAGCCGTGAACCTGGTCTTCATGCGCCCCGTGCACTCGCCGATAAAGCTGGAGCAGATGATCGGCCGCGGCACGCGGAACGACGACGCCTGCTCGCATCCCGAATGGCTGCCCAACGGCAGAAAGGACAGGTTCAAGATCATAGACTTCTGGGAGAACGACTTCGAGAAGCACGAGCCCACCGAAGAATCGCCCACCACCCCCGTCCTCATCAAGCTTTTCAACACCCGGCTGGATCTGCTAGAATGTTACGATGACCAGCAGTCCGCCGAGGCCCAGCAGGTGATCGCCGACCTACGCGCCCAAATCGCTGAGATACCCCTCGACGCCTATTCGGTCAAGAAGGTCTATCCAGAGGTCGAACGTGTCTGGCAAGATACCTACTGGCTCTATCTGACCCGGAGCAAGCTCGACTTCCTGCGGCGAAGCGTCGGGCCGCTCCTGCGCTTCGCACCGATGGGTGACGTGCAAGCCGTCGCTTTCACTACCAAGGTGGAACGGCTCAAGCTAGAAAGGGAAACTGGCAAGGACACCACCGCCACGATCAGATCCATAGCCGAAGATGTCAGCCGCCTGCCCGATTTCGTCTACGAGGATCCGGACAGCGCGCAGGCCGCCATCCTGTGCCAGTCCCCCCAGGATCTCCAGGATGCCACCGTGCACCAACTCAACCGCATCATCCGCGCCCTGGCCAGCCAGATGAAGAACCGCCGCAAAGAGGAGACTCTGGTCAAGCTCGACCTGGGCGACGTCATTGAGTTCCGCAGCTACATCATCCTGGACGAGAGAGGCGAGCCGGTCTACGCTCAGGAATACCGCGAGCGTGTCCAGCGCAAAGTCATGGCCCTGCTTCAGGACAACCCAATCCTTGCTGCCCTGGCCCGTGGCGATCCCATCAGCGACCTGGAACTGCTCGAATTGGAGCAGGTTCTCCGTCAGGAACTTGGTGCTCCGGACATTCAGCTCACCCCCGGCAACATCCACCGCGCCTACGCCATCCGCGTCGGGTGCTTGATCGAGTTCCTGCGCCAACTCCTGGAGGTGGAGGACATCCCCGACTACGCCGACATCGTCCGTCGCCAGTTCCAGACCTTCATCGCCGACCATTCCTTCAGCGCCAACCAGATCCTGTTCTTGCGCACGCTACAGAACGTCCTGGCTCACAAGCACCACGTGACCTGGGCCGATCTGTACGCACAGCCCTTCACCAACCTGGGCGCGAACGCCGTAGACCGCTGGTTTACGTTTGACCAGGCCGACGAGATCATGGCCTTCGCCGAAACCCTGGCCATAGGAGGCTGATTTGCTAACCGATCCCAAACTCCGCTCTCAAGTAGACCAACTGTGGGACAGACTCTGGTCGGGCGGGCTCTCCAACCCGTTCGACGCCATCGAACAGATCTCGTTCCTGCTCTTCCTCAAGCGCCTCGACGACCTGGAGAAGCAGAAGAAACGGCGTGCTCAGCGAGAGGGCAAGCTGTACCTTCCTGACCTGGTGGCCGACCTGCGGTGGGACCACTGGACCAGAATGAAGGCCGCCGATGCCCTCAAGCACCTTAAAGAGGTGATCTTCCCCAAGTTGAGAGAGATGGGCGCCGAGGGCAGCTCCTTCGAGCGCTACATGCAGAACGCCGAGTGCAAGATCAACAAGCCGAGCTTACTCATCGAGGCTTGCAACCTCATAGACCAGATGCAGATTTCGTCCCAGAACCAGGACGTCCAGGGTGACCTCTACGAGTACATGCTCAGCTACCTGAACATCGCCGGACGCGGCGGCCAGTTCCGTACCCCGCGCCACGTCATCCGCATGATGGTCAAGATGATCCATCCCAGGCCCGGCGAGCGCATCGGCGACCTGGCGGCTGGCACCTGCGGCTTCCTGGTCAACGCCTACCAGCACATCCTGGAAACGCACACCTCCCCCGAAATCCTGGAATACGACCAGCAGGGCTGGCCCCACAACCTGGTCGGCGACCAGTTGACGCCCAGACAGTGGAGATTCCTGCAGGAACAGGCCTTCCAGGGCTACGACAACGACTCTGGCATGACCATGCACCGCATCGGCTCCATGAACCTGATGCTGCACGGCATCGAGAAGCCGCGTTTCGACTACAGCGATACCCTATCCAAGAACTTCACCGAGGAGCGGGACTACGACGTCATCCTCATGAACCCGCCCTTCAAGGGCGCCGTGGACAGGGACGACGTCAGCGACACCCTGCCCCACAACACCACCAAGTCCGAGCTCCTCTTCGTCCATCTCATCCTCCGCGCCCTCGACATGGGCGGCCGCTGCGCCGTCATCGTCCCCGACGGCGTCCTGTTTGGCTCCAGCCGCGCCCACGTTGCCCTCCGCAAGAAAGTGGTCGAGGAGAACCGACTGGACGGCGTGGTTTCCATGCCCGGCGGCGTGTTCAAGCCCTACGCCGGCGTCTCCACTGCCGTGCTCCTCTTCACCCGTGGCGCCACGACTGGCCGCATCTGGTTCTACGACATGGCCCACGACGGCTTTTCGCTGGACGACAAGCGCCAGCCCGTGCCCGACAACGACATCCCCGACATCCTGGAGTGTTGGCGCCACCGCCGCGACGCCGAGTTTCAGTCCGAACGCCAGGCTCGCCTGGAGGAACTGCGTGCCCAGGTCGCGCCCCTGAAAGCCGAACGACTGAGACTCCAGGGCGAGATCAACCGTCTGACCTTCGAGAGCGTCATTGCGCCAGACCAAGACCCTAAAGGTTTCCAAAAACCTTTAGGGTCTGCGCAGGACGAACTGGCCGACCTCGAAGCCCAAATCGCCCCCCTCCAGGCCCAGATAGACCAACTAACCCGCCAGTTCTGGGTGACCAAGGAACAGGTGAGAGCCAACAAGTACGACCTCTCCGCCAGCCGCTACCGCCAGGTGGAGCAGGACGAAGCCTACTACGAGAAGCCCCAGGTGACGATGGAGCGGCTGATGGAATTGGAGCGGGTGATGGCTGAGGAAGTACGAGAACTGGAGGATCTGCTTAGATGATCAAGTCCTCCGAGTGGCAACTCATACCGCTTCGTCGAGTTCTAAGGAGTGCGCAATCAGGATTTGCTTCGGGCGCGAGAGATGTGGAGGGTGTCATTCAGCTTCGGATGAATAATGTCACTACTGACGGCACCCTGGATTGGACATCATTTATCCGTGTTCCTGCATCCGAAAAGCAGCTCGATAAATACCGACTGCGTCGGGGGGATGTGCTGTTCAATAGCACGAACAGCCCTAATCTGGTTGGCAAGACTGCGATGTTTGTTGGATACACTGAACCTGTCGTGTTCAGCAACCATTTTGTCCGCCTGCGCGTGGATGACACAAAGCTCGAACCTCGATATTTGGCTTGCTGGCTCACATATCGGCAGCAGCAAAAGCTTTTTGAGAGCATCTGCACGCAGTGGGTGAATCAGGCAGCAGTACGGAAGGACGATTTGCTCTCTCTTCAACTGCCCCTTCCCCCACTCCCCGAACAAAAGCGCATCGCCGCCATCCTGGCCAAGGCGGATCGCCTGCGCCGCCTGCGCCGCTTCGCCCGCGAGCTCAGCGACACCTACCTGCAATCGGTGTTTTTGGAGATGTTTGGGGATCCGGTGTTGAATCCGATGGGGTGGCCTATCGTTAAGCTGAGCTCAATTGGTAGATTGGATCGAGGGAAATCAAAGAATCGCCCCAGAAATGCTCCGGAGTTATATGGTGGTCCATACCCGTTTGTTCAAACTGGCGATGTAGCAAATGCATCTGGATACATCAGAGCCTACAAACAAACCTACTCAGAACTGGGGCTGAAGCAAAGCAAGCTATGGCCTAGCGAAACTCTTTGTATCACCATTGCTGCTAACATAGCCAAAACAGCCATTATGACTTTTGATGCCTGCTTCCCCGATAGTGTGGTTGGTTTTGTTCCAAACGAAAAAACGAATGTTGAATTCGTTCAGCAGTGGTTTGCATTCATTCAGGGAATTCTAGAAGAAACGGCCCCTGAATCCGCACAGAAGAACATAAACTTGAGAATCCTGAGAAACCTGGACATCCCGCTTCCTCCTCTCCCGCTCCAGCGAGAATTCGCCCACATCGTCCACACATTCGAGCGGTTGCGCGCCCAGCAACGCGAAGCCGAGCGCCAGGTGGAGCATCTGTTCCAAACTCTGCTGCACCGGGCGTTTCGGGGGGAGGTGGGCGCGCCGTCGTGAACAGACGGCGCTGGCCTAGCATCGGCTGTTTACGCCGATGCGATCAACTCAGCATTGATTTGAGGGGGAGGATAGTGATATGAGCGAGTACCAGTACTACGAGTTCCGGGCCATTGACCGGCCCTTGACCGAAGAGGAACAGCAAGCCGTGGCCCGGCTTTCCAGCCGTGTGGACCCGCATCCCAGGCGGGCCACGTTCGTCTACCACTGGAGCGACTTTCCTGGGAACCCAGCCAGGATCCTGACGCAGTACTACGATGCCATGCTGTACATGGCCAACTGGGGTAGCCGTCAACTTATGTTTCGCTTTCCCAAATCGGTGCTCGATCTCGACGGGGTGCGAGCCTATTACCAACCACCCATCATTGAGGACTACATATCCTGTTCGACCGTGGGTGAGTACGCCACCCTGGACATCCAGTTCCACGACGAGGAGGGCGACGCCTGGATAGAAGGCGAGGGCTGGCTTTCAGCCATGATCGGGCTGCGGGACGACATCTTGCGGGGCGACTATCGGTCGCTGTACCTGGCCTGGCTCAAGACGCTGGAGATGGAAGATCTGCTCGACTCAGTCACCGAGCCGCCCGTGCCAGCGGGATTGAACAGGCTGTCGCCCGCGCTCCGCGCCTTTGTTGACTTCTTCGAGATAGACGAGCTCCTGATCCGATTGGCGGCCGAGGCGAGCAGCGCCCGAGAAACAACGCCCGAAGGCTGGCTGAGCCGCGCGATGGCCCTGCTTCCCGAGGGGGAACGCGACGGTTTTCTGCTACGCCTGGCCCAGGGAGAGGCGCACCTTTCGGTGGAGCTGAATCGGCGATTGCGCCAGGTCGCGCCCTTGCCAGAGCCAGAGCTGCGCCCCCAACGCACGGTGGGGCAGCTTCTGGGGGAAGCCGAAGAGCGACGAGAGCGAGAACAGAGACGACGAGCCGAGGAGGCCGAGGCCAGGCGCGTGCGTGAACTGGAAGCGTTGGCCAAGCGCGAAACCCAAACGTGGGAGGAAGTAGATACGCTGATCCAGCAGACCCAGGCCAAGGCTTATGGTGAAGCCGTTCAGCTTTTGCTCAAGTTGCGCGAGCTGGCAAGGTATCAGGGGCAGGAGGAGACCTTTCAGCAGCGATTGAACCACATCTACGAGCAGTATCGCCGGCGATCTGGCCTGCGCCGCCGCCTGCAAGATGCAGGCCTGGACGAAACTTAATCGAAGCCATGTTGCTGGTGAACATGATTGCGCTGCTGGTCTACTCGCTGGCCGAGCGGCGGCGCCGGCGTAACGGTCTGCAGATCACGGGACGGCGGTTGCTGTACGAATTCGCACCACCGCACGTGATCGAGACCCGCTGCTAGGATGAGAGCGTCCTGTACCGTTGTATGCCACTCACTCCACGCACGTGTCCTGTACGGACAGTACAGGGTCAGCAGGACATCCTACAGCGAATGGGACTCGCAGGAGCCATCCAACTCGAAACAATCGGGTTGACTGCCTGTGGTGCGTCGGGAGGCAGGGGCTAAAAATCGCATAATAACAAATCTCTAGCAGGAGGTCTTGTATGGAATATCAAATCCGCACCGAAGGCTCAGTCAGCATCTTGGAACTGAATGGTGATCTTGACGTCAGCAGCGCGCCCACGTTGCAGGCGGCTCTGCAGCAGCTCATGGATGATGGCCAGCGACTCGTGGTGTTAGATCTCGAAGCCGTGCCCTTCATGGATAGCTCCGGCCTGGGTGTGCTCGTGGCTGCCCACCGGCGGCTGACTGCTGCTGGGGGGCAGATCGCCCTGGCCAACGCCGCCCCGACACTGCAAAAGGTCTTCGAGCTCACCCGGACCAACCGTCTATTCAAGCTCTACGACGCGGTGAGCGACGCCGTCACGGGCATGTCCGATGGTTGATACTTGAGGGCGTGGCTTTAGTGTCTACTCGTATCTCCGTTCTATTCGAAACCGAGGGCACCTATCCCTTTGTCGGAGGGGGCGTTTCAACCTGGTGCAAGATCCTGGTGGACGAGCTGCCCCAGATTGACTACGTCATCTCTGCCCTCACCGGGACGCCACAAGTCAAAACCAGGTACCCGGTTGATAATGAGAACATCAAGCGGGTCATCCAGGTGCCCCTATGGGGGGCGGAGGAGCCGGCCGAGTGGATTCTTCCCTTCCATAGTCCGCCCAACATTCCCTTCTCCCGACTCTACCTGCGGAAAAAGGCAACCACTGACCAAGTCATTCGAGAAAAGTTCGTGCCCCTCTTCCGCCACTTCTTGCGCGGGTTCGAGGAAACCGGCACCGACGTACTCTTGTACGGGCCGACCGTATGGGCCATCTACCGCTACTTTCAAGAGTACGACTACAACCTGACCTACAAATCCAGGCTGGTGTGGGACGCCTTCAAAGAGGAGGCGTTGCGTCCCTACCGCGAACACCCGGACCAGTTCTTGCCGGACGAGTACCCCAACGTCTTTGATCTGACGACGGGGCTGCGCTGGCTCTACAACATGTTGATGACCTTTACCGCGCCGGTGCCAGAGACCGACGTCAGCCACGCCACCATCGCCGCCTCCGCCGGGCTGGCCAGCATCTACGCCAAGTTTGAGTACGGCACGCCGTTCATCATCACCGACCACGGCGTCTACGCCCGCGAGCGCTACATCGCCATCTCCGCCGCCGACTTCACCTTTTTTGCCAAACGGTTTCTCATCAACCTGTCCACCTTTATGTCCAAGCTGAACTACGTCTACGCCGACCAGCTTTCCCCCTGCGCCAACTTCAACCAGCGCTGGGAGATTCCCTTTGGCGGCAGGACGGAGCGGGTGGCGACCATTTACAACGGCGTAAATCCGCATGTCTTTGTGCCCGGCCCCAAACCCCCAGAGTTCCGAAACTACCCCACCTGCGTTGCCGCCGCCCGCATCTTTCCCCTCAAGGACCTGGAGACGATGATCAAGGGGGTGGCCGTGGCGCACGAGAGCATCCCCAATCTGAAGGTGATCGTCTTTGGCTCGCTCAAAGCCGATCCGCCCTACGTCCAAAAGTGCCGAGATCTCACCAAGGAGTTAGGACTGGGGCCGGGCACCGGCAACGATACCACCGGCGACGACGGGGCCGAGGACATTGACAGTTGGACTTTCCGCTTTGCTGGTTACCATAACCAACCGGCCAAGATCTTCACCACAGGGGACATCAGCCTGCTCTCCAGCATCTCCGAGGGGTTCCCCTTCACCGTGTTGGAGAGCATGTCCTGCGGGACGCCGGTGGTGGGCACCGACGTAGGCGGCGTGAAAGAGGCTCTGGAGGGGCATGGCGTCGTCGCCCCCCCTCGCGACCCCGAAGCCTTTGGCGCCGGTATCGTCAAGCTCCTCTCCGATGCCGGCCTGCGGCAGCGACTGGGGCGCAAATGCCGGGAGACGATCATCGCCAAGTTCATGACCTCGACGTCGGTGGACGGCTACCGGGAGAGCTACGAAAAATGGGCGGCCTATAAGCAGGACCACTTGGACGACATCCGGGCAGAGAACGCCGAGATCATCGCCTCCTGGGAGAGGGAGATCGAAGCCATACGGCGAGAGACGGGCAACGGATGCGATAACGGATAAACGGATGACAATGGATCCAGCCTACACACGAGGCCCGGAAATCAGCGATCCCGATCCATTGGACGCAGAAAAAGAGGAACTGGTTGACTATATCCTGGAGACTTGCGGCAGTCCGGTGGACTTTTGGGCTGTGGCCGCCACATTGGAAAGCCGGGGGATGCGCGATGTGGACTCCGAGGAGAAGTTTGGTGTCAAGCCCCTCATCCGCTACGTTGAGCCCAAATCGGGCTACGTGGTCAAGGGTAGCATCATGATCCTGGCCAAAGACATCTATGGCCGCTGCCGCGAGCGGCTGAAAGCCGAGCCTCCCGAAGAAAAGGAGCAACTCGAACTCGCTTGGTGGCATGGCCTGTGGCGCTTTGTCAAATTCTACCTCCAGGGCACTCTCTTTGCCCTGCCCATGACGGGGCAGATCATCTCTGTGTTGGCGCTGCGCTACTCCCTGTGGGCCTTCATGGAGTTCAGCGAGGAGCGAGCCACAGTGGTGGCCATTGGGACGATCATGAGTTTCGTCGTCACCGGCGGATTCGTCCAGGCCATCGGCCGCAAGGGGATGTCCTATTCCGAAGCGAAGAATCACATCCTGGCCAAACAGGTCTGCTTCGGCCTCATCAAGCTGGGCACCGGGCTGGTGCTGGCGGTGGGCCTGGCGTTCTATTTGCTGAACCTGGTCATCCCCTTCTTCACCCAGCAAATGGTCTGGATCAGCCTGATGTACTACGTGCTCCTGTCCGAGCTGTGGCTGCTGATTTCGATCCTCTACGTGCTGACCAAACGGGCGGCGATTTTGCTGAGCACGCTGGCTGGGGTCGCCATTGTGCACCTGGTGATGACCTACACCAACTGGGGAATTCACGCCGCGCACGGGTTGGGTTTGCTGGGAACCACCCTGATCGTGGGCGGCTACGGCTACTACTTGCTGGACAAAGCGGCCAAATCAGTGACGGGGCCGCTCAAAGACGCCCGGCTGCCGGCCTGGTCCATCCTGTACTACTCGTTGCGCCTCTACTTTTTGTACGGGATGTTCTATTTCGGCTACCTCTACCTGGATCGGATCATTGGTTGGTCCGCTTCAGAGCAACCGCTGCCGTACATCCTATGGTTTCGCACCGCCTACGAGCTGGGGATGGACTGGGCGCTCATCTCGCTCATTTTCAGCATCGCCCTGCTGGAATACACCATCAACGAGTTCGCCTCGCTCATCATTCCGACCCAGAAGCGCTTCAACGCCTTTGATATCGCCGGGCACAACCGCTTCTTCACCCGCTTCTACCTGCGCCAACTGGTCATGCTGGTCGTCATCGCTGTTATCAGCATCATTGCCACCTACTACAGCATCGGGTCGCTGCGGCACCATCAGGAGATCAAGCTGGTTCGAGACTTCTTCAGGAACCCGATCACCTTCTTTGTCTATTGGGCTGCGGCAGTGGGGTATAACCTGATGGTCGTCGGGCTTTTCAACGGCGTCTTCTTCTTCTCGCTTTCCCGGCCGATTCCGGTTCTGCGCGCTATCGCGCCGGCCTCGTTGGTGTGCGCTGTGGTGGGCTATGTCCTCAGCCGCACTATCGGCTACCAGTATAGCGCGGTGGGGATGGCCATTGGGTCGTTCACCTTTGCGGCGCTGTCCATCCGAAACGGGCTGCGCATGATGAGCGAATTGGACTATTTCTACTATTCGGCGTATTAGCACGACCCGCGGCAACTGACCTCCAGGCCCATGCCAGCCGCACTTGAAATCTCAGAATCGCGTGAACTTGACCCATATCCTCTCTGAGGGCGACCATCGGTGAATCACCTCCAACCGCGGGCAGAGAAGCGGCTGGAAACCCTGGGCAGTTGCACTGGTCAAGCCATCCGGACATTGGACTTCAGCGACGACCGGCTTGGGCATACGCTGCGTGCCCTGAGTGACGATGACCACTATGCGCGAGACTGTCAAAAAAGAAGAGGTGAATCAATGTCAATAATCGAATCCGACACAATCAAGGAGGCATAGATGGAACACGAGGATCTTATCGCCAAAGCGATGGAGGCGCGGGAGAATGCTCATGCCCCCTATTCGCACTTCGCTGTGGGAGCCGCGCTGCTGGCCAAATCGGGCCGCGTCTACACGGGCTGCAACGTGGAGAATGCTTCTTATGGCCTCTCGATCTGCGCTGAGCGCACGGCTGTCTTCAAAGCCGTCTCCGAGGGCGAGCGCGATTTCGAGGCCCTTGCCGTCGTCACCGAGAAGGGCGTCACCCCCTGTGGTGCCTGCCGCCAGGTGCTGCTGGAATTTGGGGAGGGTATCCAGGTGATAGTGGCTGATGAGGCGGGTGGATATCGAGTTTTCGGCTTGCAAGAGCTGCTACCAGAAGCCTTTAACTCCGAGGATTTGGCGTGAAGGCATTTACGATGGGTGAGGTCTCCGACCGAGCCCTTTGGTCTTTCCACGATGGGCGAAGGTCTCCGACCGAGCCCTTTGGTCTTTCTACGCTGGGTGAGGTCTCCGACCGAGCCCTTTGGTCTTTCTACGCTGGGTGAGGTCTCCGACCGAGCCCTTTTCGTCTCGGTCGGAGACCTCGACGAACAAGAGCGCCGCTCTTGTAGGAGCGGCCTTTTTATTTGCGTCCTTGCGAAGCGGGTGGTATAATTAAGCTCGACTGAGAGGGCATGGGGAAGCGGCATGGAGCAGGTTGGCTTGAATATCAAAATGGCGGAGGTCAGGGCCCTATGCGAGGCGAAGGGGTTCTCTGCCGAGCACAAACGCATCTGGGAGATGTTGGCCCTGATCCACAGCGAGATCTCCGAGGCCAGCGACTGCTACAAAAAGGGCCAGCCTCTGGAGGCTGTGGGCGAGGAGCTGATTGACGCCATCATCCGCATCCTGCACCTCCTCTCAGCCCTGGACCTGGATGCCGAGAAGCTTTATCAGGAGAAGATGGCCAAGAATTGGGAGAGGCCGTACAGGTACGGCACCGTAAGGGGAGGATAATATCCAATACCCAATATCCAATAGCTGTTGGGTATTAGATATTGGCTATTGGGTATTGGGGTGGTCATGAGAAGGGAGCGGCTTTATCGAACGGAAGCGATTATCCTCAGGCGGAGCGACTTCGGCGAGGCCGACCGCCTGTTGACCCTTTACACGCCCAAAACGGGCAAGGCTAAGGCCATTGCCAAGGGGGTGCGCAAGCCTACCAGTCGCAAGAGCGGGCACGTGGAGCTGTTCACCCACAGCCAACTCCTCATCGCCAGGGGGCGCAGCCTGGACATCGTGACCCAGGCCGAGACAATTCATGCCTTTCGCCCTCTGCGAGAGGACCTTTTGCGCACGACTTACGCCTACTATGCTGCCGAGTTGCTGGATCTCTTCGTGGAAGAAGGGGTTGAGAACCGCCCGCTCTTCGACCTCCTGTTGGGCATGTTGGGCTGGCTGGGTGACGCTTCCGATTTGGATCTGACCACTCGCTTCTTCGAGCTGCGTCTCTTATCTTTGCTGGGCTATTGCCCTCAGCTCTTTCAGTGTGTGGCCTGCCGCCGTCAAATCGAACCAGTGCCCAACTTCTTCAGCGCCGCCGATGGCGGTATCCTCTGTGCTGGCTGTGGCGAGAACCATCGGGGAGCACAGGAGATAACCCTGAACGCTCTAAAAGTGTTGCGTTTCATGCAGACCAGGGATTACGATACTTGCCGCCGTCTTCGCCTCAGTCGTCCGCTGCACAGAGAGCTAGAAACGACGATGTATCATTACATAACCTACACCTTGGAGCGGAACTTGAAGTCGGTGAAGTTTCTCAAGACCCTGCGCCGGCAGTGGGTAGGAAACAGAGGTGACTCAAATGTTGGCTAAGTTTTGGATCTATTTCGATGGTGAGTACTGGTGTGCGAGAGGCATCGGGGCCGATGTCTTTACCCAAGGGAGAACCGTGGACGAACTGATGGGAAACATTAGGGAGGCCGCTACCCTTCACTTCGAGGATATCTTGGAGAAGGGAAACAATCTTCATTTACTCATTAAAAGAATCTCATCGAGATGTTAAGGCGCATTTAGCGTCTGAAGTGGGGCGGCGATGAGGAGGTGTGCAAATGTCGCTTTACACAACTGATGAGATGAGCATCGAAGAGTTCACCGAGATGGTGCGCCAACATCCGGTCGAGTTTGAACCATTGCCTGCTCGCTTTTGGGAAGACGAGCGATGGTTGTTCGAGCACGTGGCCGAACTGGCACGCCTATATCCAGAAAAGTGGGTGGCCATCTACCAGGAACAAGTGGCAGCCGTAGGGGGGAGCCGCAGGGAAGCCCGACAGGCTGCTGCCAAGAAATTGGGAGATGTGGGCCCTTTGGTAGTCTACCGTCTGGAGAGCAAACCCTATGTCTATCCGGCTAGTTCTGCGCATTGATGAGCGCTCTGACCCAGATGACTCAACTCTGGTAATCACCCGTTTGCTGGGCTGGGTGTCCTTCCTGACTGTGGATGGCGAGCTAACCGACCTTGAGTTGGCCATACTGGACACCGGCGCTCCGCTCTCGTTGATCCCGCAAGATGTCTGGCAAAACTGCCGCTACCTGAAGATGCGCGATGACGCGGTACGCGGTGTAGTGCCTAAGCCTAACTGCGAGTTGCCAGTGATAGACAGCGTAGTGGCCTGTGTTCTGCAGGATGATGCCGGCCAGGCGTCAGAACTACTGACTATCCGCGCCCACCTGGCTCATAGCGAGGATGTACC
>CAZGKH010000052.1:0-5277 GCA_964525665.1 uncultured Anaerolineae bacterium
TCCACCACCGCATCGAGGACAGCCTTATCGGTCGCCACGTAGAGATAGTCCGCTCCCCCGCCAAGCCCCGTGCCTATAAGATGGTGCTGGGGGATCATAGTAAGGTGGGGATACTTTAGGAGAGGCTTCAAAAGTTCGGCAAGGTCTCCTGACCGCAGCCGGTGGGCGGGGCTCGGTCGGAGACCTTCGCCCAACGGGGGATGCTTTAGGGAGGGAAGTGGAATGTTGACTTTGCGGGTGAATCTGCCGTCTGAGGCGTCGCGGGACATTGCCCGCTTGATAGCCTCAGGACGCTACAAAAGCGTGGATGAGGTTTTGACCGCTGCCACGCGCCAACTCGTTGCCATTGAGAAGGAAGCCACCGTCGAGCCTACGTCTGTGCGCCTCGCGGCCCAGATCGAGTGGTCGGATGGCCAATGTTGCGCTTATTGCCCAGAGCTTGATCTGGCCACAGCGATGGGCAGTGAGGAGGAAGCTCTCACCGATCTGGCGGAGATGGCGGTGGAGTACGCGGAGGATTACCTGGAGGATTTGGCTTTTTATGCCAAAAGTCCCAATCGGGCGGAACATCTCCCATTCATCCTGGCTGTCGCCGAGTGCACGACCGACGTGTACGATGTCGAAGGTGTACGCAAGGTGCGAAAGCTTTTCGAGAGCAAGCACGGGGCGACAACTTAAATGGCTGTTTTCACTTACAACGACTTCCGCAAAGTGCTCGCTCGTTTGAGCTTCGAGACGAAACGTTCGCGCAAGCATGAAACCTGGGAAAAGCGCCTTCCCGACGGACGATCACACAGGGTGTCCATTAGGCATAAGCATGGTAAGGACATCCCTCGTTGGCTTTTCCGCAAGATGTTGAAACAAGCGGGTATCGAGAGTGAGGAAGAATTCGTCAGGATACTGCGTGGTAAGAGACGAAGATGACCTTGTGGGGGAGGAGTTACAGTGCTAGGCTTTGACCGAACCACTTTTGATCCTAAAATCATGGGAGGTAGAGCGTGCATCAGGGGTATGCGTATCACCATTGCCTTGATCCTGAATCTGGTCACTAATGGGCTGACAACCGAGGGGATCGTCCGAGCTTATCCATATCTGGAGCCGGAAGATATACGGCAGGCCTTGTGCTACGCCAGGGAGAAGATGCAGTGAAGACAACCTTGATCTACGCCGGCATAGCCGGCTACGGCTTCGAGAGTCTGGGCAAAGGAATGGAGGCGGGCTGGATCAACCACGGTCTGGCCCAACTCTCTGCCTGCGCCAAGGCCAAGGGGTTCGAGATTGACCTCATTGACCTGAGGGGTCTTAAAGACTGGGGTGAGTTCCGGGCAGAGTTGGAACAGCGTCGCCCCGATGTCACGGGCCTGACGATGATGAGCGTGGACTACAACCCGGTGATGAAGGCCATCGAAGTGATCAAAGACGTGGATCCTTCGATCATCACCGTCGTCGGCGGCCCTCACCCAACGCTGGTGTTGGATGAGGTGATGGCCAACCCCAAGATTGATTACATCGTCACCCACGAGGCGGAGATCACCTTCCCCAAGTTGCTGGCTGCCATCGAAAGAGGCAAGCCGCCGAATGATCGGGTGATGGTCGGAGAAAGGCCCGACCTGGAAGCCGTACCCTTCGTGGATCGAGAGCTGTTCCTGGATGAATGGCGCAGGTGCGGCTACGCCCCCGATTCCCCTGAGGTGCCCTTCGTGCCGGAGCTGCCGCCACCCTTTCTGACCATCATTGCCGGCCGCGGCTGCATTTACAACTGCAACTTCTGTCAGCCAGCCGAGCGTGCCATCTTCGGGCGGTTCCGCCAGCGGAGTGTGCCCAAGGTTATTGAAGAATTGAAACTCCTACAAGAGAAGTACCACTTCGCCAGCTTCATGTTCCACGATGACTGTTTGACCAACGACCGTGACTGGGTGGCCGAGTTCTGTGAGGCTTACAAACGAGAGGGTTTCACCCAGCCCTTCTTTTGCCAGAGCCGAGCCGACATCATCGTCCGCCACGAGGAGCTGGCCGAGCTGATGGCCAGCGCTGGATGCCGCGGCTACTTCATCGGCTTCGAAAGCGGGAGCGACAGGGTGCTGCGCTTCTTGCGAAAGGGTACCACCAGAGAAGTGAACCTGAAAGCGGCCCAAGTCTGCAAGAAGTATGGCATCTCCGTGTGGGCAAACTACATGTTTGGTCTCCCCACCGAGACCAAAGAAGAGATGCTGGAAACCATCTCCATGCTCAAGGAGATTGACCCCGACTATTACAGCCCAGCCTTCTATACCCCCCACCCCGGCAGTGACCTCTACACTTACTGCGTTGAAAACGACCTCTCCCTCATCGCCAGCCACGACCAATATCGCCGCAATCCTACCGAGACCAAGATCAAGGGCCAGGACCCTGAGTTCCTGAACTGGGCCCTGGCAGAATCTCAGCGTCGCAAGCCCTTGAATGCCTTCAAACGCTGGGCCCGCCGTAATTGGCGGCGGTATGCCAACCCGCGCAAGGCGTGGCAGAAGGCAAAGCGAGTATTAGTCGGGGGATGAGATGGCCAATCCGACGATTTATCGCTACGCCAGGCAGATCATCCATAATCGGGATGGCTCCCTCACCCAGGTTGAAAGAAGCCTGCGACAAAATAGGGACATCTCGATTATCGTCAAGGTGAAGGATGCTTCAGAGCATCATCTAGTTGTGTATCATAATAGTTTACGATTCTGCTGGGAAGTTAGTCCACCTTTTATCACTGCCGAGGCCCAGATGAACGGAGTGGTGCCTTTGCTTCAAGAGGCCGTTCTGGAAGTAGGTGAAGCCTCGTTGTTAGCCCGTTAATTCGGAGACGAAATGACGTCTAAGCTGATCAGCATGCACGACGCCATCGCCGCCCACCTCCACGACGGCGATAGCGTGGCCATCGAAGGATTCACTGCCTGCATCTGTTTCGCCGCTGCCCACGAGATCATCCGCCAAAACCGCCGCGATTTGAACCTATGCCGCATGACGCCCGACCTGATCTATGACCAGATGATCGCCGCTGGCTGCGCCCGCAAATTGATCTTCTCCTACCTGGGCAACCCTGGCGTCGGCTCCCTGCACTGCGTCCGCCGGGCGGTGGAGAAAGGCCTACCGCAGGCCATCGAACTGGAAGAGTACTCCCACTTCGGGATGGTGGGGCGCTACCTGGCAGGGGCTTATCGGCTGCCCTTTTTCCCCCTGCGCTCCTATCTGGGGAGCGACCTGCCTAAGGTCAACCCCCGCATCCGCTTCGTCGAAAGCCCCTACGGAGACGACTCCATCGCCGTCGTCCCGCCCCTCAACCCCGACGTGGCCATCGTCCACGCCCAGAGGGCCGACCGGGAGGGGAACACCCAACTGTGGGGCCTGCTGGGGGTGCAAAAAGAGGCCGCCTTCGCCGCCAGGCACGTCATCGTCGTTGTGGAGGAAATCGTGGACGAGGCAGTGATCCGCGCTGATCCGAATCGCACCATCATCCCAGGCCTGGTGGTGGACGCGGTGGTCCACGAGCCTTACGGCGCGCATCCCTCGTACGCGCAGGGGTACTACGATCGAGACAACGAGTTCTACCTGTGTTGGGACGAGATCAGCCGGGACGAAGCGGCCACGCAAGCCTGGCTTGACGAGTGGGTCCACGGTGTGCAGGATCGGGCTGAGTACGTGGCCAAAATGGGCCCAGAGACGTGGGGGCGGCTGCGGCCCGGGGAAGCCTGGGCCGGCCCGGTGAACTATGGAGAGTACCGATGACAGCCTACACACCTTCTGAAATGATGATCGTGACCGCGGCGCGGGCGTTGGCGGGCGTTCGTACCGTTTTCGTCGGCGTGGGGCTGCCCAACAGCGCGTGCAACCTGGCGCGACGGACGGTGGCGCCGGCCCTGGAGTTGATCTACGAGAGCGGCGTCTACGGCGCCCGACCGGCCCGGCTGCCCCTCTCCATCGGCGACCCCACCCTCATCAGCGGGGCGACCTCGGTCTGCTCAATGGCCGATCTCTTTGGATTGTACTTACAAGGGGGACGGGTGGAGGTGGCCTTCCTGGGCGGGGCGCAAATTGACCGCTTCGGCAACCTGAACACCACCGTCATCGGCGATTGGGAGCGCCCGAAAGTGCGCCTGCCCGGCAGCGGGGGGGCGTGCGAGATCGCCATCAACGCCCAGCAGATCTTCGTGATCATGCGACTCAGGCGGCGAGCCTTCGTCAAGCAATTGCATTTCCTCACCAGCCCCGGCCACCTGGGGGGCGCGGGCGAGCGAACCAAGCTGGGGCTGCCGGGAAGTGGCCCCCAGTTGGTGGTCACCGACAAATGCGTCTTCCGTTTCGATGAGGCGACGGCTGACGCTAATGAGATGGTGCTGGAGAGCCTGCATCCAGGCGTGGAGTTGGCCGAGGTACAGGAGGAAGTGGGCTGGAAACTGAGGGTGGCCCCGTGCTCTGGCCGGTCTCTGACCGAGCCAGGCGAGACGGAGCCGCCAACAGAGGTGGAACTGCGTCTGCTACGGAAGGAGCTGGACCCGCAGGGACTGTATCGTTGATATGGTCTTGAGCCTACCCTTGAGCCTACCCTTGATACCTACCCTGAGCGAAGTCGTACGCTAGCTTGACAATCAGGCAAATTCATGGTATAACCCAAAGACACATTTCTAGCCAACGCAGTTCTCTAACCCTTGCGTAAGGCTATCCCCGACGTTGGCCCGGTCTCACCGAGACCCTAGACAGAGAGGAGGGTATGTTTATGTAGCGAGGGTAGCTTGACGAGAAGATGTATCCGGAGAAGCTGCTGCAACCCTGCAACAGCCATAACATTTAAGTAAGGAGGAGAAAAAACAATGAACGGCAAAAGAATCTTCGGGCTGCTGGTGACCATGCTCATCTTGAGCTCCATCATTGCAGCCTGCTCCCAGCCCACCCCCCAGGTGATCGAGAAGGAGGTAATCGTCAAGGAAGAGGTTCCGGTCACCGTCGAGGTGGAAAAAGAGAAGATCGTCGAGAAGGAGGTCATCCGGACCGTCGAGGTCGAAAAAGAGGTCGTCGTCGAGAAGGAGGTGGAGGTCACGCCTGTCGCCGGCCGCTGCGCTCCGATAAACCCAGCCGAGGTTGACGAGATCAAGATCGGCGCCACGGTGCCGCAATCCGCGCCCGGTGCTATCGCCGGCGGACGGGCCATGATGACCGCCATCAACATCGCCGTGAGCCAGATCAACGCCGACGGCGGCATCCTGGGCAAGCCGGTCAAGGTGGTCTTCTACGACACCGCCAGCCTGCCTGAGCGCG
>CAZGKH010000052.1:5377-14506 GCA_964525665.1 uncultured Anaerolineae bacterium
ACAACCCTGTCCCTGCCGACGAGCCCGATTGGATGTGGCACCAGTGGCCTGATCCGGCTGTGCTGTTCCTCCAGTACTTTGAGGAGGGGCAGACCAGCGACTATGCGGCCGTGGTCTACCCCGAGGTCTACCAGACCCACGGCACCTTCCTGATCCCCTACGGTGAAAAAGTGGAGCCTCTCGTCAAGGAGCCGATCGCTGGCCGCTGTGCTCCGATAGATCCGGCCGAGGTTGACGAGATCAAGATCGGCGCCACGGTGCCGCAGTCCGCGCCCGGTGCTATCGCCGGCGGACGGGCCATGATGACCGCCATTAACATCGCCGTGCAGCACCTCAACGACGCCGACGGTGTTCTGGGCAAGCCGGTCAAGGTGGTCTTCTACGACACCGCCAGCCTGCCTGAGCGCGGCACGGCTGCGGTGGAGTATCTGGTCACGCAGGAATGTGTGGTCGGCATCGTGGGTGAGTACCACAGCTCCGCTGGCGTGGCCATGAAGGAGGTATCCCACAAGTATCACATGCCGACGGTATTCGCCGAGACGTGGAACGACACCATCACCGGCGTCGGCTACGAGGAGGTCTTCCGCATCGCCCCGGCCTCGTCCATGGTCGCCAAGGCTGACGCGGACTATATCCAGGCCCTGGGCGCCGAGTTCGTCGTCATCTTTTCGGAGAACACGGACTATGGCGTGCCAGCAGCCGAGGCCACGACCGAAAGGCTAGCCGAGCGCGGCATCGAGTCGGAGACGTATCTGGCTGACAAGGGCACGCTGGACTACGCGCCGATCATCGCCCGCATCCAGGCTGGGCCGACCCCCGACGTTATTCTGGTGCTCATGACCGGCGAGGACTCCTACAACTTCGAGCAGCAGGCGGCCGAAGCCGGGTTGATGCCGAACGAGGACACCATCTGCATCGCCAACCAGGTTGCCATTCAGTCGGACGTCTTCTGGGAGAGCGTGCCGGAGGGAAATTACTGCGCCTTCCGCAAGGTTGGTCTGGTGCCGTCGTTGGCCAACGAGGTCACGAAGAAGTTCGAGGCCGAGTACCGCAAGCACTTCGACTGGTTCCCCGAGTCCTTCGCCCTGGAGGCCTACGACTCGATGATGCTGATGGCCAATGCCATCGAGAACGCAGGCACGCTGGATCCGGACGCCATCATTGAGGAGCTGGAAGCCACGGACATGACCCTGGCCCAGGGCCACTACTACTTCCCGTACGGCACCCACAACCCTGTCCCTGCCGACGAGCCCGATTGGATGTGGCACCAGTGGCCTGATCCCGCTGTGCTGTTCCTCCAGTACTTTGAGGTGGGGCAGGATGGCGACGATGCGGCCGTGGTCTACCCCGAGGTCTACCAGACCCACGACACCTTCCTAATCCCCTACGGCACAACGCCGTAATCTGGTTAGATCCCACACCTGTAAGTTCGAGGGGCGTCTGCTTCGCAGACGCCCCTCATTCCAAAAAAGTTGCCTGACCCAAGTAGGTCGGCAAAAGTTCTTCTCCAGGCCAAAAGCAGGGAAAGCAACCGCAGGTTGCACGCAATCCCCTCAGAGCAGTTTTGGATACACTGAGAATAGAGGAGACGCGATATGGAAATCACGGGTCAATACCTGATGAACCTGATCCTTAACGGACTGCTGATCGGATCTATCTATGCACTGATGGCCTTGGGGCTGACCCTGATCTTCTCCGTCCTGGGCATCGTCAGCTTTGCCCACGGTGAGTACTTCATGATCGGCGGCTACGTGGTCTACTTCTTGCTGGAGAGATTCGCCGATTTGAATCCATTACTGGCCATTCTTGCGGCCGGTCTGGTCACCTTCTTGATTGGTATAGTCTTCGAGCGACTATTCCTGCGACCCATGGCGCGGGGTGAGATCGAACGCCCTGGCGAATATGCCATCCTGGTCACTTTTGGGCTGGCTTTCTTCCTCCAGTATCTCGTGCAGGGCATCGTGGGGCCTCATTCCAAGAGGGCGCATCGCTTCTTTGACTTGCCGAAAGTTGACCTGGGGTGGCTCACTTCCAGAGCGGGGACATTGAAGATAGGGGGGATCCCGTTTAGCGCCAGTCGCTTAGCTGCGGCTGCTATCGCGGTGATCTTGTTGCTGGCGATGATCTACTTCATCAAGCGCACCTGGGTTGGCAAAGGATTGCAGGCTGTCAGCCAGGACAAAGAAGCCGCGGCGGTGGTGGGGATCAATCCCCTGAGTATGAACACTCTGGCATTTGGTCTCGGCACTATGCTGGCCGGCATGTCTGGCGCGACGTTGGTTGACGTCTTCGCCTGGGTGCCGTGGGTGGGGGTTTCTGCCTCGAGCAAGGGCTTTGTGATTATCGTATTAGGCGGTATGGGCTCAATGCCTGGGGCGATGTTGGGAGGCTTGATCATCGGCGTTGTCGAGGCGCTTGGGTCGGGGCTGCTTCCTGACCCAAGTAAGGCGCTGGCGTACAAAGATGCTTTTGGCCTTCTTTTATTCGCCCTGGTTCTCCTGCTGAAACCAACAGGACTGTTCGGGAGGGAACAATGAAGCGCATACTCCTTCGGCTTCGCCCTTCGACAACCCTTCGACGGGACTCAGGACAGGGCTCAGGACACCGCTCAGGACAGGCCTTTAAGTGGATTCTGCCATTAGGTTTACTCATCCTGGCACTGGCTGCGCCAGTACTGCTAGGGAATCAGCAATACTGGCTGTTCATCGCCGTCCAGGCTTTTTTCTATGCCATGTTGGCCTCCAGTTGGGCGCTTCTGGCCGGGTACGCGGGCCAGTTTTCCTTCGGGCACATCGCCTTTATGGCCATAGCGGCCTACACCAGTGGTATCCTGGGCCGGGACCTGGGATGGTCGCCTGTTCCAGGCATAATTGCAGGAACACTGATGGCCGGAGTGGTAGGTTTGATCATCGGGTACTTGTGCCTCCGTCTACGGCGCACCTATCTGGCCTTGTTTACCATTGCTTTCGCTGAGATCTTTCGGCTGGCAGTCAACGCGGAACTGGATCTCACCGGAGGCCCAATGGGACTATACGTTGATTACCTGCTGGATACCACATCGTACGTACCCTACTACTACATCATGCTCGTTTTGCTCCTGGGCTCGCTAGGCTTCATGTACTGGCTGACGAGCTCGCGCTTCGGCCTGTTCTTCCGCTCGATCAGGGAGGACGAAGAAGCGGCCGCAGCGATGGGCGTGCATATCGTGCGGTACAAGATCATGGCCTTTGTGGTAACTTCCATGATCGCCGGCTTGGCCGGTGCAGTGGATCATCATATAATTGGCTTCATTGCGCCCACTGAATTGATCATCGGCCGCATGAGCCTGGTGATCGCTATGGCCGTGGTCGGTGGTATCGAAAGTCTGGCCGGCGCAGCCCTGGGAGCGATATTCATCCACTTCGCGCTGGAGTGGCTGCAGCAGATCCCCGTGCCTGCCAGCCTGATGCCAAGGTTGATAGAGATGACTCCGACCCTGGAGAAGTTCGGCATGGGTGTCGGCGATCGCGGCCTTATGACTTATGCCTGGCGGATGGTTGCCTTTGGATTGCTACTGATGATCGTACTGCGCTTCTGGCGCAACGGGCTGATTCATCCCATCATAGACCGACTGTTCAGGCAGCGGGCCAGGGAAGAGGCCGTGGCTAAGCGCGTGCAAGCGGCGGAGGTAGCCTCCCCCCCAGAGCCTGTCCTGAGCGAAGTCGAAGGGTTGGGGGGGACTGAGGAGGGGCAGAATCATGATTGAACTCGACGTACGCGATGTTTACAAGAGCTTTGGCGGCATTCAGGCTCTCAACGGGATCAGTCTGAGCATTCGGGGGAACGAATTGATCGGCTTGATTGGGCCGAATGGCGCTGGCAAGACGACGCTGACCAACGTGCTGAATGGCATGTACAAACCCACCGATGGCGAGGTATGGTTCAACGGCCAGCGGATTTCCGGACTCCCCCCCTACGAAATCGCCCACCGTGGTCTGGGCCGCACCTTCCAGGTGACGCGCGCCTTCCGGCGCATGACGGTGCTGGAGAACATGCTGGTCCCAGCCATGGCCCTGCACCCCACGGCCCGCCAGCGGGATTTCCACGAGAAGGCCATGGAGGTGCTGGAGTTCCTGACCATAGAACACCTGGCCCACGACTATGCCCGAAGCCTCTCAGGCGGGCAGCAGAAACTGCTGGAGTTGGGTCGCCTGCTGATGCTGGATCCCGACATCATCATCCTGGATGAGCCCTTTGCCGGCGTACACCCCAAGTTGATGGAAAAGATCTACGAGTACATTGAGGTCGTGCACGAGCAGGGCAAGGCTTTTATCATCATCAGCCACGATATGGACTCGATCTTCACTCTCAGCAAGCGTCTGTTGGTGCTGAACTACGGCGAACTGATCGCCGATGGCGACCCCAAAGTGGTAAAGGAAGACCCGGTGGTCATCGAGGCCTACCTGGGCGAGGAAGAAGAAGGGCCAGTGGTCATTCCGTCTGGCAGGCTGGCTGCTACTGAGGAGGGAGAGGAGGGAAACGATGCTTGAGGTAAAGGACCTGTACGTTGGCTATTACAAGGACCTGAATATCCTGCAAGGCGTTTCGATGACAGCCCAGAAGGCCAAGATCACCACCGTCCTCGGCGCCAACGGCGTGGGCAAGTCCACACTGCTCAAAGCTATGTATGGCTTTCTGAAGCCCAATTCAGGCGAGGTGATAATAGACGGCCAGAGCCTGATCGGGGTGCCTACTCACGAGCGTATTGGCATGGGCATCTCGTACATCCCGCAACAACCGGGTGTCTTTCCCTGGATGACAGTCGAAGAGAACCTGGAGTTGGGCGCCTGGACGTTCAAAAACGATAAGGCTCGCATCCGGCGCAAGATCGAGGAAAACTATGAGCGCTTCCCGATGCTCAAGGAGCGCCGCAAGTCCAGGGCCAACGAACTCTCCGGCGGCATGCAGCGCATGGTGGAGGTCGGGCGGACGCTGATGACCGACCCCAAAGTGATCCTGGTGGACGAGCCGACGGCCGGCCTGGCCAAGCTGCTGTCGGAGGAGGTCTACCAGATGCTGATCCAGTTGCGAGACGAAGAGGACATGACTATCGTCCTGGTGGATCAGGAAATCCGCCAGGCGCTGAAGATCGCTGACTACGTCTATGTGCTGGACCTGGGCCGCAACCGCTTCGAGGGCCCGGTCGAGGAATTTACGGATTTGAAGAAGGCGTTCTGGGCATAGGATTTGAGTTCCGAGTTTTGAGTTTCGGGTTTCGGGTTTTGAGTACGGACGTTAACCAATCTACGGAGGTTATTATGTTAGTCAAAGAACGCATGACCTTGCACCCGCTCACGATGGAGCCCACAGCATCCATCACAGAAGTGAATCGGTACATGAGGGAAAACAACATCCGCCACTTGCCCATCGTGGACAAGCGCGACAAGCTGGCGGGCCTGGTCACCCGGGAGACGCTGCTGCAGGCGATGCCCTCGTCGGTGACCACCCTGAGCATCTGGGAGATGAACTACGCGCTGAACAAACTCAAGGTCCGTGATGTGATGGTGAAGGACGTGATCACCGTAGAAGAGGACGTATCCATCGAGAAGGCAGCCCGCACCATGGCTGAGAACAAGATCGGCTGTCTGCCGGTGATGCGGGGCGAGGCTCTGGTGGGCATCATCACCGACACCGACATGCTCTCCACGCTGATGGAGCTCATGGGCGCCCGCCAAACAGGAGTACGGGTCACCCTGCGGGTTCCGAGCGCGCCGGGAGAGCTGGCCAAAGTCACGGCGGCCATCGCAGCGCAGGGCGGAGACATCGCCGCCTGTGGCACCTACCCCGCCGAGGAGCCGCTGAAGGCCAACATCACCCTCAAAGTCAGACACGTGCAGCAGGACGACTTGGTCGCCAGCCTGCGCGGACTCGAAGGGGTCCAGGTGCTGGATGTGAGAGCGGGTTAGCCCCCCTCAATCCCCCCCAACTCATAAGGCTCTAGCACCCGTCCCCGGGTGCGTTTTTGGCGGCCCGAGGACGGCCCTTGGAGCTTATATCGGACCAGGAGGATTCTAACACTATGCACAAAGGAGTGGTCATTATTGACGCCGTGAGGTCGCCTATTGGCAGGCACAACGGTGGACTTTCTAGCGTGCGGCCCGACGATCTGCTGGCCGAGGTCCTCAAGGCGCTGATGGAGCGCACCGGCGTGGACCCAGCGCTGGTCGAGGACGTTTACGCCGGCTGCGGCAACCAGGCTGGCGAGGACAACCGCGACGTGGCGCGGATGTCGCTCCTGCTGGCCGGCTTCCCGATAGAGGTCAGCGGCATCACCGTCAACCGCAACTGCTCGTCGGGGCTGGAGGCGGTGAACCTGGCTGCCAAATCCATCATCGTCGACGAGGCCGACGTCTTCATCGGCGCCGGTGTGGAGTGCATGAGCCGGGCGCCCTGGTCCATGCCCAAGCCGGAGCGCCCGCAGCCGGTGGGGCATCCCAAGATCTGGGATACTACCGTCGGCTGGCGCTACAACAACCCTAAACTCGATGCCATGTACCCCATCATCAGCCTGGGCGAAACGGCCGAGAACATCGCTGAGGAAATGGGAATCACCCGCGAGGAGCAAGATGCCTTCGCCCTGGAAAGCCATCGGCGGGCGGTGGAGGCCATCAAGGCCGGCAAGTTCAAAGACGAGATCGCGCCCATTGAGGTGCCGCAGCGCAAAGGCCCACCCAAGATCGTGGACACCGACGAACATCCCCGCTACAAAATAGTGGATGGCGAATACGTGCTGGACACCAGCATGGAGCGACTGGCCCGGTTGAGGGCCATCTTCCGCAAAGGGGGCACGGTGACGGCGGGCAACTCCAGTGGCATCAACGATGGCGCGGCCGCCCTGCTGCTGATGAGCGCGGATAAGGCCAGTGAGCTGGGGTTGAGGCCGATGGCTCGCTGGGTGGGCTCGGCCGTAGCCGGTGTGGCTCCTGGTGTGATGGGCTACGGCCCGGTACCGGCCACCCAGAAACTCCTCAAGCGACTGGGGCTCACTCTTGGTGACATCAACCTCATCGAGCTCAACGAGGCGTTCGCAGCCCAGGCCCTCGGGGTGATGCGCAGGCTGGGCATGGACCACGAAATCACCAACGTCAATGGTGGCGCTATCGCCCTGGGCCATCCCACCGGCTGCTCCGGCGCTCGCATCCTCACCACCCTCCTGCACGAGATGAAGCGCCGCGCTTCGCAGGAGGAACGCCCTTATTATGGACTGGCCTCGCTGTGCGTGGGCGTCGGTATGGGCGTTTCTACGATTGTCGAGTGGTTGGATTAGATTGGAGATTAGAGATTGGAGGTTGAAGATTATGGAACGGCCTCTTAGTGGTGTTCGGGTTATTGCGTTGGAACAGTATATGAGTGCGCCTTATTGCACTATGCTTCTGGCTGACGCTGGGGCGGAGGTGATCAAAATCGAGCGGCCCGGCCGGGGCGACCCGCGCCGCTCTATTCCGCCCTACGCCACCGACGAGCAGGGGCAGCGCGCGGCCGGGGGATTCATCGGCTACAACCGGAACAAGAAAAGCCTGGCCCTCAACCTGCGCGCGGAGGAGGGCCGCCAGATTTACAGAGACCTGGTGAAGGTATCGGACGTGGTGGTCGAGAATCTGCGACCCGGCGCCACCGACAAGATGGGATTGGGCTACGAGCAGTTGAAGGCCATCAACCCCCGGCTGGTCTACGCCGCCATCTCTGGCTTCGGGCGACTGGAGGGCTACACCGGTCCCTATGCCAATCGGCCCGCCTTTGACATCGTGGCCGAGGCCATGGGCGGTATCATGAACCTGGTCGGCTTCGCCGACAAGCCTCCCTCGTGGACCATCTACGGCATGGCCGACGTATATACCGGGGGGGTCACGGCCTATGGGGTGATGCTGGCCCTCTTCATGCGGGAGCGCACCGGAGAAGGGCAGTTCGTGGACAGCGCCATGCTCGACAACATGCTGGCCTTCAACGAGCGCATGGCGACACTCTACTCCTTCACCGGCGAATCGCCTGAGCGGGGGCGGCTGAAGCACCTCTATCCAAGGGGCGCTTTTCGCTGTCAGGACGGCTACCTGGCCCTCAACATTCCCGACGACGTTCAGTGGGGGCGGCTCTGCGAAGCAATGGGGCGCGCAGACCTAAAGGATGACCCCCGCAGCGCGGATGGGACGGCCCGCGCCGCCAACGCCGAATTCCTACGTCCGATCATCGAGGACTGGCTGGCCAGCAAAACCCGTGCCCAGGCGGTGGCGCTTTTGGGGGAACAGGGCGTGCCATCCGGCCCAGTCTACACCGCCGAAGACGTCTTCAATGACCCGCACATCGCCGCCCGCCACATGCTGGTGACGGTAGACGACCCGGTGGCTGGGCCACGTAAGTATGCCCGCACTCCCCTTCATCTCTCCTCCGCTCCCGAGATTCCAACCGCGCCCGCTCCACGATTGGGGGAGCATACCTGTCCCATTCTGCGGGACTTGCTGGGGTACGACCAGGCTGAGGTCGAGCGGCTCCAGGGCCAGAGTGTAATAGAGGCCTGGGAAGAAGAAGAGGAGGAGGTGGTGGTGTAATGGCACGCCACAGTCACGTCGTCTACCGCCACATGGCTCACCCCCATCCCCTGGCCTTACGGGGGGAGGGAGTCTACTTGTGGGACGCCGAGGGCCGGCGTTACCTGGACGGTTCCGGCGGCGCGGCCGTGGTGAACATTGGCCACGGCGTGGCGGAGGTGGTCCAGGCGATGGCCAAGCAGGCCACCGACGTTGCCTTCGTCCACGGCACCATGTTTACCACCGCTGCCCTAGAGACACACAGCAAGGAATTGGCCGCGCTTGTGCCCATGCCGGATCCCCGCTTCTTCTACATGACCAGCGGCTCCGAGGCGGTGGAGACAGCGATCAAGTTCGCCCGGCAGGTACAACTAGCGCGGGGCGAGCCGACCCGAGAGTTGATCATCTCCCGCTGGGGCTCCTACCATGGCGGGACGATGGGCGCGCTGGCCGTCACCGGCCGGTCAAAGATGCGCATCCCGTTCGCCCCGCTCTTCCGAGACCAGCCCCACATCCCACCCCCCTACTGTTATCGCTGTCCGTTCGACCCCCCCCTCAATCCCCCCCA
>CAZGKH010000053.1:0-7601 GCA_964525665.1 uncultured Anaerolineae bacterium
AACTTGATGTGCTCTCCGCGCGCGCTGGCAGCGAAAGGTGTTCGCTGACGTTCGACACCCTCTCCGCTGGGGGCCAGCGCCGCTACGTCGTGTCGCTCTCCGCCTACGCCCGCCAGTTCATCGGCCAGATGGAGAAGCCGAAGGTGGATTTCATCGGCGGCCTCAGTCCCGCCATTGCTATCGAGCAGAAGGCGGTGAGCAGGAACCCTCGCTCGACGGTGGGCACGGTGACTGAGATCTACGACTACCTGCGGGTGCTCTTCGCCCGAGTGGGCACGCCGCACTGCCCGCAGTGTGGGCGCGAAGTACACGCCCAGTCGGCGCAGGAGATCGTGGAGCAGGTGAGCACCCTGCCGGAGGACACACGCTTCCAGTTGTTAGCTCCGCTGGCCCGCAACCGCAAGGGCGCGTTTCAGGACGTATTCGCCCAGGCCCGCGCCGACGGCTTTTCTCGCGTGCGGGTGGACGGCCAGGTGCAGGGGCTGGACGAGGAGATCTCGCTCGACAAGAAAAAGAAGCACAACATTGAGCTGGTAGTGGATAGGCTAATCGCCCCTGCCGGTGACGGGCAGGAGCGCGCGGAGTTCGTCACCCGTCTCACCGACTCAGTGGAAACCGCGCTGCGAGCGAGTGACGGCCTGATCATCATTGACCGGGGCAACGGCGACGAGTGGCTCATCTTCAAGGAGAATGGACGGGACAACGAGACCACCTTTCGCCAGCGCATCATCGAGAGCATCCGCGACCACGGCCGCCCGGTGCTGGGCTTTGGTGTCGTTGGCCCGCCCGAATGTTGCATCATCACGGGCTACGACGACTGCGGCGACGTCCTCGTCGGCTGGAGCTTTTTCCAGGTCTTTCCCGACTTCAATGCCGGCGTCGAGTTCGAGCCGTCGGGTTATTTCCGCAAGCGGGACTGGTTCCAGGACACCGAGAGCCCCATCATTATCGGCCAGAAGCAAGAACGTCCGCCGCTGAGTGAGATCTACCGTAAAGCGCTAGAGTGGGCGCTGAAGGTCGTGCGCACGCCGGTGACGTTTGGAGACCGCCACAACGGTCTCGCGGCCTACGCAGCCTGGGCCGATCACCTGTTGCACGATGATGAGTTCGTCACAGATGATATGACCGTGCTGCGCGGGCGTCACATGGTTCACAACGATGCTGCGGGAATAGTGGCCGAAGGACGCTGGTACGCGGCGCACTTCTTGAAGCAAATCGTGGAGCACCAGCCCGCCATGGCACAAGACCTGTTGGCAGCCGCCGAGTGTTACGAGGCCGAGCATGATCTGATGTGGCAGATATGGGGTCTTGTGGGAGGCATCGGCTTTGCAGATGAGCAGGTCAAGAGGTTGGCCGAGCCTGCCGTTCGCCGCCAGATGGTTCCCATCATCCTCCAGGCTCGGGACAAGGACGCTGAGGCCGCCGACCATATCGAACGAGCATTAGCGCAGTGAAACGACAGGAGGATATGAAATGAAAAAGCGGGAGAATCTGAGATGGGTACCCCGCTGGGTATCGCACCTGGGCTGCATCAAAGGATGTCTGGACTATCTGAATCTGGATGTCTCCGACGCCTGGCTGTTTGGCGCGACGGGCCATGCGTTTGTCATCAACGTACACGAGGTGGTTTGTCCCAGCGGGCCGACGGCGTGGGACACGGAGATGCTGTTCAAGCTTGGGAAGAACATAGGTTATGAGATTGATGGTGTGTTCGGCATGAAATCGGCCGATGATTTTGCCGAAAAGCAAAAGCTGGCTTGGGAGCACGCCAAATCGGCCATTGATCAGGGGCTTCCCTGTTACGGCTGGGAGTTGGACATCCCCGAATACTACGTCGTGTACGGCTACGACGACGCTACAGGATACTACTTCTCCGGCCCTGGTTGCGATAAGGGCAAAGGCCCCAAACCGTGGCAAGAGTTGGGGGACACCGAAATCGGCGTCATTGAGATGTACAGCGTCAAGCCTGCACAGGCGGCCGACGACATTCGGACCGTGAAGGAAGCGTTGGCGTTTGCCCTGGAGCATGCTGCAAGCTCAGCAAAGTGGATATTCCCTGGTTACAAGGCAAGGCTGGCCGGCTATGCCAACTGGATTTTCGAGGCGTTTTCTGCCTGGTTCCGTTGCACCGGCGGTTACAAGGCTGGGCTGGCCGGCTATGACAACTGGATTCGTGCTCTGGAAGGTGGCACAGCCGATGGGTTTGGCATGGCCTACAACGCTGCGGTCTGGTGTGAATGTCGGGGCTATGCCGTCTTGTTCCTGCAAGAAGCCACGGAACGCCTTGGTGGGCAGGCGGCCGCCTTGTTTGATGAGGCGATTGAGCGGTATCAGGTGGTGCACGAAAACCTGGAAATGGTCGCCGACACGTTCCCATTCCACGGCATGGAGCCCGAGCACATTGAGGACAAGGCACGTATTCGGACCGCGCTAGAGGCTCTGCGAACAGCCCGACATGCCGAGGCGGGCGGGTTGGAGATGTTGCGGAAGATCGTGGATGCGCTATAGGCGTTGAGGTCGGTCCCTAACTGTGCCTCTGGCACAACCAAGGCCGGTCCAAAACGTCCTCGTCGTCGCGGTAGGAAAACTAAAAAAAGAGGAGGCTGGAGGTGAAATGACGAAGACTGATCTGACTCAATGGCTGCTGGAATCGGACGAGCCCTGGACCCGTTACCGCACCCTGGTGGATCTGCTCGACCGGCCCGAGGATGATCCTGAGGTGCAAACCGCCCGCGCTGAGATGCTGGCTCACCCGCAGGTTCAAGAGATGATCGCCGAAGCCGCCACCTGGCCCGGCTACCCCCTCAAACGCCACAACGACGCCAAACACTCCATCTACAAGTTCAGCACGGTGGCCGATTTCGGGGTGCGGGCTGACGATGCCCCATTTGGCGGTGGGGTCGGCATGGCCGCCGGCATCGAGGCAGTGATGGCCCACCAGTCGCCGGAGGGGGCTTTTCAGACTCTGGTGAACATCCCCAAGGCGTTCGGTGGAACGGGCGAGGACACGTGGACGTGGATGCTGTGCGACGCGCCGACGCTGCTTTACGCGCTGCTGGCTATGGGCCTGGGCGACGATCCGCGCGTGCAGCGGGCAGTGGAGCATCTGGTCGGCCTGGTAGACGACAACGGCTGGCGATGCGTAGCTACACCCGACCTGGGTAAAAAATTCAAGGGGCCGGGCCGTAGAGCCGATCCCTGCCCCATCGTCAACGTCTTCGCGCTGAAGGCGCTGGCTCAGGTGCCAGAGTTGCTGGACAGCCCAGCCGCGCATACCGGCGCCGAGATGATCCTCTGGCACTGGGAACACCGGACCGAGCGCAAGATCTACCTGTTCGGCATCGGCACCGACTTCCGCAAACTCAAGTATCCCTTCGTCTGGTACGACGTGCTGCACGTGGTGGACGTGCTCAGCCGCTTCCCCTTCGTCCACGCCGACTCCCGCTTTCGGGAGATGGTGGAGACCATCACCGCCCAGGCGGACGGGGAAGGGCACTACACCGCCGCCTCAATGTATCGCGCCTGGAAGGGCTGGTCTTTCGCCGACAAGAAGCATCCCTCGCCCTGGCTCACCTTCCTGGCGCTGCGGGTGCTAAAGCGGCTGTACGGAGAGTGAGAGTAGGAGGTTCTATGAACGCTGCTTGACCTAATTAGGCTAAATCACTACAAAAGAGGAGGAAATATAATGAACAAGATCATCGCTTACTGTGGACTGGTGTGCAGCGACTGCCCGGCCTACATCGCCACCCAGGCAGACGACCGCGCCGCGCTGGAGCAGGTGGCCGCGCAATGGCGGGAGGAGTACAACGTGCCCGACATTACCGTCGAGTCCGTCATCTGCGACGCTTGCGTGACTGTAGACGGGCGGCACTGCAGCCACTGGTTTGAGTGCGACATCCGCGCCTGTGGCATGGAGCGGGGCGTCGTTAACTGCGCCCACTGCGACGACTACGGCTGCGAAAAGATCGAGGGCTTCTTCGGCTTCGTGCCGGATGCCAGGGCCACCCTGGATGGGATCAGGCAGAGTCTCTGAATGGGCCGCCTCCCGCAGGCTCCAAAGCCTGCGGGAGGCTCTCTTTAGTATACTGAGCGCACTCCGACAAGTTTTCCCCTGCTCTAGCTGGACGGCCACGTCCAGCGGCTGGCCAGCGGACGTGGCCGTCCGCCAAGAGCAGCAAAGAGATGACCGCTCAGGACGTGTCATTGCGAGGCGGCGCCTTTCCGCCGAAGCAATCCCCTACTCGCGCAGCTGAACATCTACCCAGGAGACCGGCCTATGACCATCAAAGAGACAAAGCTTTTCTTCACCAGCGGAGGGGAGGAAGCCATCCAGCTAGAGGGCATCCTTAGCCGTCCCAGCGGGAAGAATCTGCCAGCGGCGGTAGTCTGCCATCCCCATTCGCTCTATGGCGGTAGTATGAACGTCTCCCTGGTGGTGAGCATCGCTCGAACCCTGGCGCAGCGTGGTGTCATGGCCCTCCGCTTCAACTTTCGCGGCGTTGGGCGAAGCGAGGGTGCATTTGGCGAGGGCGTGGCGGAGCTAGATGACGTGGCCGGGGCGGTGGGTTTTCTCGTCCGAGAAGAGGGCGTGGATGAAAGCAGGCTTTACCTGGTCGGCTATTCCTTCGGGGCCTGGGTGGGGCTACACCACGCCGAGCATGATCCACGCCTTTGTGGCGTGGTCGCCATCGGGCTTCCCATGGGGCAATTGGAAGAGGGCTTCATCAGCGGCTATGCCAGGCCCAAGCTCTTCATCGTCGGCGAAGGCGATTCGGTGTGCCCACCCGACAAACTACGCCGCTTCGCAGAGGGCCTGCCTCCTCCCAAGGAAGTGCGCATCTTGAGCGGAAGCGACCACTTTCTCATAGGGCGAGAGAAGGAAGTGGCCGAAGCGGTGGCTGATTTCATCGAGGGACACAAACGTGATCGTCAGGGAAATCGAGTGTAAGTCCATCCTCACCAAATCGGGTATCGAGTCGGTTGACTACGCCATCAACCCCTACGTCGGTTGTAGCCACGGATGCGTCTACTGCTACGCCATCTTCATGAAGCGCTTCAGCGGCCACAAAGAGGAATGGGGTGCCTTTGTGGACGCCAAGATCAACGCCGCCGAGGTGCTGGCCAAACAGATGCAGCGGGCCAAACCAGGTAACATCGTCTTCGGCACAGTGACCGACGCCTACCAACCGCTGGAGAGGAAGTATCAGATCACCCGTGCCTGCCTGGAGGTGCTCACAGCTCTCGATTTCCCCGTCTCCATCCTCACCAAATCCAACCTGGTGCTGCGCGACCTCGACCTCCTCCGCCGCCTCCCTGACATAGAAGTAGGCTTCACCATCGCCACCCTTGATGAGGAAGTGAGGCGGGTATTCGAGCCTCACTCTCCACCCGTCCCTGCCCGACTAGCGGCTCTGGCCGAGTTGGCGGAGGCAGAAATCAAGACCTGGGCCTTCTGCGGGCCGCTTCTGCCCTTTCTCTCAGACGGTGAGGAGCAGATGGACGCCCTGTTCAGGGAACTGGCAGAGGCCGGTGTATCCCACATCATTGTGGACAGCATGAAGCTGAGCGGGGCCATCGGGGGCAGGATCAGGAAGGTGCTGGAGAGACACTACCCCGACCTGGTGAAGGGATACCGCCACATCGCCGCCAACCGCAGGCCCTATCACGACGCGCTCATGGCCAGGGCGCGGAGGCTGGCCGAGAAGTACGGGCTGGGGGGGTGAGAATGAGAGGTGAGAGCATAGAGAAGGGCAGGATAAGCCAGAATCTGCGGGTCATCGCCGTTACCTCTTTCCTGAACGGCCTGTTCTCCAGCATGACGCGGGCCGTGTGGCAGCCCTTCGTCCTCAGCCTGGGCGCGCCGATGAGCACGCTGGGCTTCCTGGAGAGCCTGGGCGGGAGGAGGGGGCTTGTGACCGCCGTGCTCCAGCCCATCGGCGGCTGGGTCTCCGACCGTCTAGGGAGAAAGCCCCTTCTTACCCTGGGCAGCTTCCTGGGTCTCCTGGTCATGCTGTTCTACGTGCTAGCGGCCGTCACGGGAAACTGGCGATGGCTGATGCCAGGGGTAGTCCTGTTGGGAGCCGCTCAGGTTTCCGTTCCAGCCAGGAATGCGCTAGTCGCTGAATCGGTGCGGGCCGGCCAGCGTGGCGCAGCCTACAGCTTGCAGATGGCCTCTTGGATCGTGCCCGGCGTCTTCGCCGCGGCCCTGGCCGGCTTTATCGCCGACCGCTGGGGCTTTACCCCAGTCTTTCTAACACGCTTCGGACTGGAGGCCCTGCGGCTGCTCCTCATCCTCTGGCTCCTGCAAGAGACACTGAGTCGGGTCAAAAGGGGGATCTCGCTGGGTGAATTGAAAGGGGTGATGGCCAGGATGGTCACGCCTCCCAGGGGACTGCGGGGCCTCTACTGGGCCATGTCTGTGGACATCTTCGTCTGGGGACTGGGAGGCTCCATCCTCTTCGGGATGCTGAGCGAGACCTACGGCTTCACCACCTTCCAGTTGGGGGTGATGTCCGGCCTGCTCTCATTGGTCTGGGCGACCTCCCAACTGCCCATCGGGAGGCTGGTAGACCGTTACGGCTCCAAACCCTTCCTGGCCCTATCGGAGGCGGTGGGCATCATAGTCGTCAGTGGCTGGCTCTTCAGCACCAACTTCGTGGCCTTCGTCGCCCTGCATGCCCTCTTTGGACTGACGGCCGCTACCTGGGTGCCGGCCCTGCGGGCGCTCCTGGCCAACAGCGTCCCCGCGGAGCAATTGGGGGAAGAAATGGGACGGCTTTTCGCCTTCCGAGGGCTGATTGGCTTCCCCGCCCCCTACATCGGCGGCCTGCTCTACGACCACTTCGGGTTCCAGGCCCCCATCCTGGCCAACCTGGTGGGCGTGGTCCTCGCGCTGGTGGCCATCGTCGTGGCGGTGAAAGAGCCGTCCAGGGAGTGACACGCTCCTAGCTTGTCTCTTGGCTCACCATTTGCGTCAACCAAAGCTCCCGAGGCGACCCGGGGACGGGCCTTTGAGCCTTAAGTTGACATTAGTGCTTGGCTCACCACCGGGTTACGCAGGGTCCCAATCCCCTCGATCTCCACTTCCACCACATCGCCGGGCTGCAATGGCCCCACACCAGCCGGTGTGCCGGTGAGAATCACATCGCCGGGCTCCAGGGTCATCACCTGCGAGATGTAGGCGATCAACTCAGCCACGCCAGAGATCATGCTGTCGGTGGAGGCGTCCTGGCGGATTTCGCCGTTTACCCGTGTCCGGATGGCCAAATGCGCGGGATCCAGGTTGGTGACGATGTAGGGGCCGAGGGGACAAAAGGTGTCGAACCCCTTGGCCCGGGTCCATTGGTTATCTCGTTGCTGCAGGTCGCGGGCCGTGACGTCATTAGCGCAAGTGTAGCCGAGGATGAAATCGTGCGCCTTTTGCGGGGGCGCGTTTCTGGCCCGCTGTCCGATGACCACGGCCAGTTCGCCCTCGTAGTCCACGTGCTCTGAGAGGGCTGGGTAGACGATTGGTTCGAGGGGGCTAATGACAGAGGATGGGGGCTTTGAGAAAACGAGGGGCTCCGGCGGCACGTCCATGCCGGCCTCGGCAGCATGGGTGC
>CAZGKH010000053.1:7701-9856 GCA_964525665.1 uncultured Anaerolineae bacterium
GAGAAAACGAGGGGCTCCGGCGGCACGTCCATGCCGGCCTCGGCAGCATGGGTGCGATAGTTGAGGCCCACCGCCAGGATCTTGGTGGGCTGACAGGGGGCCAGGAGCCTGACCTCAGCCGACGCGGCCACCTTCTCCGCCCGGCGGAACTCGCCGAAGATGGAACCCTCGACTGCGTAGACGGCTTCTCCCTCGATCAGGCCGTAGCACGGTTGGTCATTCTTCAGAAATCGAGTCAGTTTCAAGGGTGAACCTCCTCTGTTTTGATAATCACGTCGGCTACATCGGCCTCCAATTGCTCCGAGAAAATGTCCCCAACGCGCCGATCATTCCGACCACGCGGAAACTCCTTGCCATAGTCGAAACGGGGGCACTCGCCATCCCCCGCCCTCAGGTTCCCCTGCTCGTGCCAGGCCAGACAACGAGCCCCGCCGCACAGATGAGAGATTGGACAGCCATCGCAATGCCTGCCAGGCAAGGCAGAAGGGTCTCTCAGCCCCTCCCAGCCCCGTCCCTCTCGCCAGATGAGGGCAAAGGATTTCTCTTGGGCGTTCCCGGCATTGAGGTGGGGCAGGAAAGAACAGGGCGTCACCCGTCCGTCGGGCCAGACGGTGCAAATGCGTCGCCCGGCCGCGCAGCCGTGCACCGCCCGACGCCGCAGGAGGCCCGGCCGCACGTCGCCCATCAAGCAGACCAGCGCGCTGCCCACCTCCAGGCGCAGCTTCCCCTGCCAGGCATCCATCACCTGCCGCAGATGAACCAAGTCGTGGCAGCGCAGGCGATTGGCAGCATACCATGACAGGTCGCACCCCGGTTTGGGCCGCAACACTGTCATTTGCCGCACGCCCAGGACATGCAGGCGACCCAAGGTGTGGGCCAGGTTTGGGAGCAAGGCGGGCGTGACCAGCAGGTTCACCCCGACAGCCAGCGACGAGGATAGCAGGAGAGGCAAGGCCCGCAGCACAGTCGAGGTCCGGTCGTCTTCGTTCGCTGTGGGACCGTTCACGCTAACGTTGACCCGCCCCACGCCGCATTCCTCCAGACGGTGCACGATCTCAGGTGCAAGCAGCGTACCATTGGTGGTCAGGTTGGGCACGATTCCCCGCCTGCAGGCATAGGCCAGCACCTCGAACAGGTCATCCCGTAATAGCGGCTCGCCCCCGCCCACGGCCAACTGGAAGACGCGCATCTCAGCCCATTGGTCAACCAGGCGGCGGAGCTCCCCGGTGCTCAATTCCGTGCCTACAGGCTGGCGGGGGACGTAGCAGCCAGGACAGTGGAGATTGCAGCGGGCGGTGATGGTCAGATGGACAGTTTCCGGCGCAGAGAGCGTGAAGCCATCGCCTGACCAGCGAACGTCTGGAGCCGGCTTCGCTGGCTCCGGTGCAACCTCTGCCGGGCACAAAAAGCCCAGGCGCACCAGTTGCGGCACCAGGCGCGCGGCGGGATGGTTGGGCAGGGGCAGCGGGCGCGGTGTGAGATAGGTACACAGAAACTGATACGCCTCCGCGTCCACCTCCAGCGTGACGCCGCGCTGGCGGTGGAAGACCATTCCACCAAAGGCTTCGGACCGCAGGCTCACTGCCTCTGCCAGTTGCCAGACATCAGTCAACGCTAGCAGTTCTCCATGATGTTCAGCAGCGTTCTGCCGCTGTCGGATAGTGGCTTCACCGGCTCTGGCTCGACGTCTGGATAACTGCCGTAGGTTTGGTACATCGCCCACGCCGCGCTCAGGTCGCCGGCCAGCAACTCCTCTCGCACTGTCTCGAACAGGTCGGCCAGCCCCTCGAACGGATCCTCGCCAGACATATCGTACACTGCGCCGTAGTCCAGTTGCATCCCAAAGCCAAGAATCATCTGCCCTTCGACCACGCGCACGCCGAAGCCATTGCCGTCCGATTCGCACTCGTACTGCCCCAACCGCTCCAGCAACACCGGGTCGTGGGGCAGCGAAAGGTAAACAGTCCACCAGTCATAACTCTCACTGACCAGGATGTCGTAGCCCAGCGTGAGCAGCTTGTCCGGCCACGTAGAAGGAATGTCGTTCCAGTCACCCCAGTAGTGAAAGCTCAGATGGCGCCGGGGCGACTCGCCAGTCAGACTTTGCACGGCTGTCCGTTGTTCCGGCGTCAACCGATCGAGAGCAAAGAACTCG
>CAZGKH010000053.1:9956-14165 GCA_964525665.1 uncultured Anaerolineae bacterium
AGAACTCGTAGGTCGAAGAACTGTGGTCTGCATTGAGACCGTGCCGTATGCTCAATATGCGCATTGTCTACTCCTCCTCTCAACAGGCCTTGTCCAGGATGGACTCGATGCCACTGGAACTGTCCATAGTCCGGAACTCCGCCTTGCTCCCCTCCACGTAGACCTTGAGCAGCTCCAGGTCGCTGAAGTCGCCGTCCAGGATGTTGTCTTTGATGTCCATGCAATAGTCGGCCAGGCAAATGTAGGGGTTATCCGGGTCTACTGCGCCGTAATTGAGGTGGACGTTGATGGCGATCTCGATCTCATCCTTCTGACGCTCGATGAAGAGCTCATAGTCTCCTGAGGTGCTGTACGGGGCGATCTTCTTGAATAGCTTTTCGTCGTAGGGGATGGAGAACTCGCAAGTCCACCAGTCGTAGTCACAGGTGACGGTGAAGCCGTGGATGTACTCTGAATGAGTAGAACTGTGATCTGCTTCGAAACCGCGCCGCACACTCATGATGTTCATGACTCTCCTCTCTGATTGACCTTTTGATAATCTGGCAAGATATTGTTGAGATAGTTACCCCCTATGATCAACCTCCAGATGCATCTGGTCGGTGCTCTTCCACGTGGCCTTGCTCTATCGAACTCATCGCTCGATCAAGGTGGGTGAGCATCGCCAAAAACTCAGCCAGCACGATGGCCGTAGCCCCCCACACCTTGTGCTCGCCCACAGCATAGAAGGGCACGTGGAGAGGCGCGCCACGCCACGTCCAATCCTCCTCGCGCCGGGCCGACGGGTCCAGCAGCAGATGCAGCGGGACATCCAGCAACTCGGCCACTTCCATCGGATCGGGGTCAAAGGCTGGACGTTGGGGTGCGTAGGAGACGAAGGGGTGAACCATGTAGTTGCTGGGCGGGACATAGATGGGCGTGAGCGGGCCGAGCAACTCCAGTTCGTCAGTGGCGATCCCGATTTCCTCCCGCGTCTCGCGCAGGGCGGTCTCCTGGAGCGAGGCGTCCCCTTCTTCCCACGCGCCGCCAGGCAGCGAGACCTGACCGCTGTGGTGGTTTAGATCAGACGTGCGCACGGTCAGCACCAGGTGGAGCACGCATTGGATGGGGTACAGGATCAGCAAAACGCCGGCCTGGCGGGCCTTGATGCCGGAAAGCGGACTGAATGGGCGTGGCTGCGGAGCCATGGTGAGCTGCGCCTCGACGCCGGGTAACGGGCCGCGCATGGCGGCGCGGACGCGCTCGATGGTAAGAGTCGTGGCGGTGTTAGTCGTCATTCTTCGTTGTTCTCCCTCGCCGCTTGATCACTCATATTGTAATCCAAAAGTTGTTTGTAGACAAGTGATGGAGACTTCACGCGCCCCTGTCACCAAGCTATCCTACTTCCGCAACAGTGGAAGCCAGGCTCTTTCGAAGCCTGGCTTCTGACCTTTTCTCGTATTGGGTCTTTCTCAAGCACAACGTAACTTACATTGCTACCTGGGCCAGGGCATTGAAGCTGGGCCGCAACGCCGGATACAGACCCCGGTACAGCGGATAGACCTCCCCGTAGGCCGCGCTGGCCGGCCCGGGTGTGGTGCTGCCGGTGAGCCGGACGGTCGCCGCACAGGCCGCATCCACATCGGGATAGACGCCTGCGCCGGTCGCCGCCAACAGCGCCGCGCCGTAGGCCGCGCCTTCGGTGGTGTTGACCGTCACCAACTCGACGTTCAGCACGTCGGCCAGGATCTGCCGCCACAGGGCGCTCCTGGCTCCGCCGCCGGAGATGCGCACCTGGCGGATCTCGGCCAGCCCCGCCGACTTGATCAGCTCGAAGCTGTCGCGCAGGCCAAAGGCCACGCCCTCCAGAACCGCCCGGGCCAGGTGGGGCTGGGTGTGGCGCACCGTGAGGCCCACAAACGCGCCCCGCGCCAGCGGGTCGGGGTGCGGGGTGCGCTCGCCGGTCAGGTAGGGCAGGAAGAGCAGGCCCTCGCTGCCGGGTGGGACGTCGGCCGCCGGGGCCAGCAGCGCGTCGAAATCCACACCGGGGGCCAGGGTGTCGCGGTACCAGCGCAGGCTGCCCGCCGCCGAAAGCATGACACCCATCAGGTGCCAGCGGCCCGGCACAGCGTGGCAGAAGGCGTGCAGCCGGCCCTCCGGCTCGATGAAGGGCTCACCAGTGCTGGCAAACACCACGCCCGACGTGCCCAGGGTGAGGGCCACGATGCCCGGCTCCACCGCGCCAACGCCCACCGCCTGGGCCGATTGGTCACCCCCACCGCCCACCACGGGCGTGCCCGCTTTCAGACCAGTGGCCTCTGCCGCCTCAACGGAAATATGCCCGGTGACCTCGGGGCCTTCGTGGGTCTGGGGCAGCCAGTCGGCGGGGATGTCCAGAGCGTCCAGCACCTCCGGCGACCAGTCGCGAGCCTTGATGTCGAACAGCAGTGTGCCCGCCCCGCCCGCTTTGTCGGTGGCAAACTGGCCGGTGAGCCGGTAGCGGACATAGTCCTTGGGCAGCAGGCCATGCGCGGCCCGAGCGTAGACCTCGGGCTCGTGCTCGCGCACCCAGAGGATCTTAGGCGCAGTGAAGCCGGTGAGGGCGTCGTTGCCGGTGAGTTGGATTAGCCTCGCCTTGCCCAACCGCTGTCGGATCTCGTCGCACTGTGCACCCGTGCGCTGGTCGTTCCACAGAATGGCCGGGCGCAGCACCTCGCCCGCCGCGTCCAGCAGCACCAGGCCGTGCATCTGGCCCGTGAGCCCCACGCCCTGTACGTCGGCGGGGTCCACCTGCGTCTGGGTCAATATCTGGCGGATGCCAGCAACGGTCGCCTGCCACCACAGGTCGGGATGCTGCTCGGTCCACAGGGGCTGGGGTGTCTCATAGGTGTATTCCGGCGAAGCGACGCCCAGCACCTCGCCGTCGGCTTGCATCAGCAGCGCCTTGGTGGCCGTGGTCGAAGCGTCAATGCCCAAGAAGTAGGTCATGTTGGGTTCCCCCCTTTCGTCAATTCGAGTTGGTCCACCCGTTCCTGCACCGCCGCCTCGTCACGACGGACGGTCACCCCGGCGTAGATCGCCCATGTCTCACGGTGAGTGACTGATTCACCTGACGCCAGGGTGGTGCGCGGCCCCAGCGTCTCCAGTTCGAGAAAGCGCGGGTTGCAGTAGCACTCGCTCGAACTGCCCCGGTCGAAATAGGCGGCGTCGGGCCGATAAGCTGCATGCTTGACGAACAGTGTGTCATCCAGGGCGTAGCCCAGCCAGCCGATGGGGTTCGGAAAACCGATTTTAAGGGCCCCGCTCTCCATCGTCGCTTCGACGAACACGTACCGGTCGCCCCAGGTGATGTGGGGGGAGTTGATGGGTGTATAGGGCCACAGAGCGATGTGGCGGTTGGGCAGCACCCCGTACTCGTCAGCGGGCCCCGTTACCTGGGGCAGGATGGCGATCCCGCCCGTCTTAAGCTGGGTGATGGCCCACGGCGCCAGCTCGACGGGCTGCCGGCCCCGGTTGTGGATCGTGTGGTCAATGACGACGCGGGCATTGCGGCCGGGCAAGGAGATGGCCAGTGATTTCTGGATGCCAGTCTGCGCCTCGATGGGCTGGGTGACGAGCACACCGTCGGCCACGTCAGCGACGGTCGCCGGGGCGTCGTCCGGGAGGTAGGTGCGCTGTGGGTCTTCGGGGGCATACCACAGACGGTGCCCGCCGCGGAGTGAATATACTCCTTCACCAGGGCAATCCAGGGTTGCATCAGGGGCTTCGACGAACAGATTGTCGCCACCCTGCAAGGCCAGCCCGATGATGCGTGGCCCTACGGATTGGGTTACCCATAAGGCCAAGGCATCATTTTCCAGTTTGATACAGGCATAGCCTGCGAAAGGGGTTGTTGTGTGCTTCATCGCGTCAGCGTACACCCAGCAGGAGTTCCACCGTCAACTGGTCTAGTTGCTCGTAGCCCATTCCCCGGGCGCCCAGGGCAGCACGATCAAAGGACGCCGCTTTCAAAGCTGCCGCTTTCTCCGCGTTGTAGGCGCCTTTGAAGGCATCCATCGAGCCATCATCGGCCTGGATCTCAGCCAGCAGCTCCTGGATCTCGGGATCGGCGTTGAACTGCTCAGCCTTCTCCTTGAGGATGAGGTAGGTGCGCATGCAGCCACGGGCAAAGTCCTTGACGCCTTCGTAGTCTTCAGTGCGGTAGGCGTGGGCATCGAAGTGGCGGCTGCCCTC
>CAZGKH010000054.1:0-14073 GCA_964525665.1 uncultured Anaerolineae bacterium
GGGGGTGTTTTATGACATGCGCTAGACAAAACGGGGAGGTGGGTGTATAATAGAGATTGTGCCATTTGGCACAACTGTAGTTAGCCCGCTTTCCCGTACAGCAAAACAACCGTGCTGGAAGGAGTGATGAAATGAGTAGCAGAGTACTGGAGGCAACATTTGAAGTGCGTGTCCCCGTGCCGCTAGTCCGCCGGGGCTTTGACCAAAACGAGATTCAACACCGCCTCACGGAGTGGTTGGTACTGTCGCTGTTCACGGAAGGGCGTATCTCTTCCGGTAAAGCCGCACGTTTGCTGAATATCAGCCGTGTTGAGTTTCTGGCGCTGCTCCGTGCGCGGGGCATCGCGTATGTTAACTATACACCAGATGAACTGTCTGAGGAGTTTGCGGCCGTAGAAGCGTTAGAGGTCCAAGTCGCCCCATGATCATCGTGTCCAATACAACCCCGCTCATCGGGCTGGCTTCGATCCAGCGATTCGAACTGCTCAAACACCTCTTTGGTGAGTTGTACATTGCCCAGGCGGTGTATGATGAAGCGGTAGTGGCCGGGCGCGAGGCGGGCGGGGCAAAACGTGAAGTGTCCACGGCCAGTTGGATCGAGACCGTGCGCGTCAAAGATCGGCTGGCGGTGGAGGTCTTGCTGGATGAGCTAGATCTCGGTGAGGCGGAGACAATTGTGTTGGCGCGCGAACTGGACGCGGACTGGGTGTTGATGGACGAGAAGAAGGGCCGGCGCAAACTCACGCAGATGGGCTTGAAGAAGATTGACACAGTTGGGATTCTGCTCAAGGCAAAACAAGTCGGGCTGTTACCGGCTGTCCGACCGGAACTGGAACAACTCCGCCAGCGGGGATTCAGTATCAGTCAATCGGTTATCGACGCCGTGTTGCGGCAGGCCAATGAGTAATAGCACCTGGCACGCCTGCTAATCACAACTTGGAGCTGAACTGCTGTTCCAATGGAGTTTGGAGGATTGGACACCTGCTCACTGCAGCCCCCCAGATGCCCGATGCGCTGGGGGGCTGTGTGTTCAGGCAAGACAACGGCTTTGTGGGGATCGGAGTGTGTAGTGATGAAGCGTGAGAACATACTTTTCTACAGTGGACTGACCGCCGCTACCTTGATTGCTGCGGCGTGGCGGCTGTACTCCAGCCGCTCGAGGGAGCGTATTCCCAGCCACGAGAGTGTAGACGATCCGAAAGTGGCAAGAGCTTTCAACTGGGTGGCGACGATGCCTCAGATGCGTTTGTTGCGCTGGTTTGTGGCGCGCCGCGCGGCCAATATGACCCAGCGAGGGGAGGCGGTGGATCTGGGATGCGGCCCTGGCCATCTGGTCATCGAGTTGGCGCGGCAGGCACCGGACCTGCACGTGATGGGCATTGACCTGTCAGATGAGATGCTGGCTCGGGCCGAAGGCTATGCTCAGCGCTCCGGCGTAGGCGACCGGGTCTCGTTTAGGAAAGGGGACGCGCAGCACATTCCGCTGCCGGACAGTTCGCTGGACCTGGTCGTCAGCACGCTGTCCTTGCATCACTGGAGCGATCCGGTCGCCGTGTTGGACGAGGTTGCCCGCGTGTTGCGAGGTCCTGGGGACGCCGAAGGGCGTCCCGGTGGCTCTTTCTTGGTCTTTGACCTGCGCCGAGACGTGGCCGCGCCCTTCTGGCTGATGCTGTGGTTCGTCACCCACTTCATCGTGCCTGCGGCTTTGCGCCGGGTGAATGAGCCGCTCAGCAGTCGCAACGCAGCTTACGCCCCTCAAGAGGCAGCACAGCTTGCGAAACAGTCGCAACTGAATGGCTGGCGCATTACCCGAGGCCCGCTGTGGTTGACGATAGAGGGGACCAAGTCGGGAGAACCTGACCCTGCATGAGCTTCGAGATTTTAAGGTTTGAAGCGCCCAAAGAGCGAAATTGGGTCTTGACTCTCCCCTTACTGGATGGTGTATAATATACTTGAAGGCCTTCGATCTGCGGTACCGTGCACGGAGGGTAAAGAATGTTCAAAATCGGTGAATTCTCAAAACTCAGCCATGTAACGGTGAAGACGCTGCGCTATTATGACAGGATTGGTCTGCTCAAGCCGGCTAAGGTAGACCGCTTCACCAGTTACCGCTACTACTCGGCCGACCAGTTGCCCCGCCTCAACCGCATCTTGGCGCTGAAGGACCTGGGGCTTTCGCTGGATCAGATTGCCCGACTGCTGGATCATGATCTATCGCCCGACCAGATCCGGGGGATGTTGCGGCTGAAGCAGGTCGAAATCGAGGAGCACTTGGACGAGGAGCAAGCGCGGTTGGCCCGGGTGGAGCAACGGCTGAGACAAATCGAACAGGAGGAAACCATGGCTACTCAAGAAGTCGCGGTCAAGAAGATCCCCGCCCAGGCGGTCGCCTCGGTGCGGGACACCATCCCTAGTTTCAATGACCTCGGTCAGCTCTTCAGTGAAGTGTTCGCCTACCTCGGTCAGCATCGGATCAGCCCCGCCGGCCCGCCCGTCGGCATCTACCACGACCCGGAGTTCCGCGAACAGGACGCGGATGTCGAGGTGGCCGTGCCAGTGGCTGGGTCGGTGCCTGAGGGGAAGCGGGTGAAGGAGCGAGAGTTGCCAGCCGTCGAGGAGATGGCGTGTATCGTCCACCAGGGCAGTTATGAGGCTGTAGGGGGAACGTATGGCCAGTTGATGACCTGGATCGAAGCGAATGGCTATCGCATGGTCGGGCCTGTGCGGGAGGTCTACCTGCGGGGGCCTGAGTCTGGCGATGACGCGTCCACCTACGTAACCGAAATACAGCTCCCCGTGGAGAAAGCGTAATCCCAATGGCCCAGCTCCCAGTCTGGGCAACGGTGGCTCAACGAAATCGGGCAGGAGTGAAGCCCCCCTGCCCGATTTCGCGTTTATTCGGTTGGTGGCCTGCCGTGACTCACTCCAGCGATTCGGCGATGAGAATCGCCTCATCCAGGGTTAGATTGGCCCCGCCCAAAGTGTAGCTGACGCCGTCGGCTTCCCACGTCAAGCTATGACCCTCAAGCCAGCCAGCCGGCCGGCCGTTCAGCGTCACCTCCTCGATGGGTTGGTCGGTCAGCGTCGCAATCCCAACCACCGTGCCGACAACATGGTTATCTGACTGCTCCTTCACACGCTCATACACCGGCACTTGTGCCAGGATGATCTCGCCGTCCGGGCCATCGTAGAAGAGGAAAGTCCAGTCACCAGGAGCGACCATCGCCTCACGGAGCGCGTAGCCAGGGGCTGCCCCCGATGCCAAACTCCGGCGCGAAGCCGAGCATCGCAGCCCAGGTGAGCATGGGAGCAGCCAGGTGGGTAACTATCAGCAGCGGCCTATAGGTGAACCCGGCCAAGGGGGTGTCTCGCAGCCTCCGCGCCAGCAAGAGCAGGAGCAGCGCCAGCAACAGGTAGGCCATAGGGTAGGCCAGGTCGGGTACCCCGGCCACCGTCAGCCCTGCCGTTAGCGTGCTGACCAGGGCGCCGATGCTGATGTAGGTGAACAGGTCGGCTCGCGTCCAGTAGACCGTGAGGACATACAGCAACAGGCAGATGGGCGAGGCGATCAGCCACATCACGTCGTCACGGAATCCACCGGGCCCCAAGACGTAAATTTGCAGCACGGCAAAATTCAGAGGCAAGAACCCTGAGGCCACGCCCAGGATGGCTACGCCCCCCAGGCGCAGTCCCTGCCGCTGGTAGAGCAGGTAGCCGCCCAGGTAGAGCAGGCCGGTGGCCAGCAGCAGGACGCCGAACTTCGCCGGTCCCCCGAGCTGGCCCCACCTGCTGCCGATGAAGATAATGCCGGCCAGCACCAGCAGCACGGCACCGCCGTACAGGGTGATCTTGATGTTGCGCTCGCTCAGCAACCACTCGTCGAAGGGTACCCGCTCGGCCCTGGGGGGCGGGGGAGCGGCCGGCACTACCTCGGCAGGTACGACCACCTCCTCAACGGTTGGAGGCGGAGCTGCCGGCTCAGGGATGAGCCATGCCCGTAAATCCGCCAGCCGCTTGACGTAGGGCTGGCGCAGCTCCTCAATCAGGTCGCCCGGCAATCGCTCAACCCAACCATCTGTTTCCGCAAGCAGAAACTCCAGTTGGCGGAACGCCAGCAGATCCTCGTTAGTGTAAGTCGCGCCGCACTGGGAACAGGCCGTCACGCGGCGCGCCGCAGTTCGGACATTGCATTTCCTCCACCCACTCCTCGATCTTGCTCAATAGCAATTCTTGCTTGGCCATTGTACTCCTCCTCTCTTTGAAAAAAACGGCCCCTTTGCGTTTATATTACCACAAAGGGGCTGCCATTACAAGAGCAAAAGCTGCCAAAAACTGCCAATCGAGGGGCTAAACCTGGATCCTTCGCTGGGCTTCCCGCTCCATCTCTTCTAGCGCCCTGGCCACCCCTCGGACGGCCCGGCGGCGGGCGCGGTTGAAAGTGCCCTCGCCGATGTAGAGCTTGGCCATGATGTCGCGGTTCCGCTTCCCCAGCACATAGGAGTCGTACAGTATGACGTATTGATGCCACTCCCGAGTAGGGAGCGATGGCTGTGGGCCGGGCGGTTTTAATTTTTCCAGGGCGGCTATCAGCACCTCCAGTAAAGCCTTGCCTCGGTCGAGGTGGGTGACGAAGGCGCCTTCCTGGACATCGAGGTGTGACTCGACGATGAGAAGTCTAGCCAACCTGTGCTCTCCCAGATAGGCGTAATCGTACAGATGCCGCAGGGCCTCCTCAACCAGGGAGATTACTTCCCTCTCGTCCACTCCCTCCAGAATCGGCGGCTCTGACTTCAGCACCTCTTGCATGCTGAGTCTCAATTCCCTCTCCCGCTCGCGGAACTCCGTTACCAGGGCATCTATCTGGCGCACGCTTTTGTCCTGCAGGCGGACGCTGTGCACCACGCCGGCCACCCTCTCTGCCAGGTCATCCAGCAAGTCAAAATCGTCCTCGGTGTAGCCGATTCCCATCGTCTTCGGGCCTAGAACGACGGCCCCTATTTGTTCGCCGCCATAGTGCATGGGAACCAGCAGAGCCATGCCTTCGAGCTTCGGGGATCTCACGGGAAGGGACAGGGCAGTTATCTCGTCTGCGGCCAATGCTTCGGCGGAGATGCCATCGCCCCGCAGATACGGCGGGTGGGCGGCGGCGATGGCGAAGTCCTCCCTCTCTCGCAAGGCAATGAAACATCTGCTAGCCCCCAGGGATTGGCAGAGGGCGTGGATGATGGCCTGCAGTTGGCCTGGCAGATCGTGGCCCGGGGCGGCCTCGCGGGCGAAATCTCGCAGGTTGGCCCTTAGCTCGCGATACTGCTGCCGATAGAAGAGCCGGTCCAGGTAGGTCCGAGCCCAATCGTAAAGGGAGTGGGAGACAGTGGCCAGCATAATGATGAAAATGAAAGCGATGAAGGGGACGCCGTAAACGATGTAAGAGATGAAGGTGGCCAGCAGGTAGAAGGCGGTGACCAGGCTGATGGCCAGGAAGGTGTACAAGAAATCCTGCCCAATGGCCCGTCCTTCGATCAAAGCGTTGTAGCGGGCCACGCCGTAGCCGAGGAGGGCCACTCCCGCGCCCAGGCTGAGGGTGCTCACTAATGTAGGTGTGTCCAGGCCGAGCCAGATGGATAGGTTAGCATAGGCCGCACCCAAGAGCGTCAACGAGGTGGCCCAAAGGAGCATAGTGAGCTGTTGCCTGATGGTGGAACTTCTGGCCTGTTTCCAGCTCAGGTAGAGGTTGCGGAGGGAGAGGGCGGGGGCCGCGATCAGGGAGAGGCCGAAGAGAGGGAAAAGGGGGCCGGGACGCTGCGCGCTGTGGTAGATGAGCGGTTTGGTCGTTGCTCCAGCGAACACCCAGGGGGTATAGGCTTCCATGGCTACGAAGTTCAGGGTCAGCAGATAGACGAGGATGACCAGCGGACGCTGTTTTCTGGCCAGCCTGCTCGGCAGGAAAGAGACGCTCAAGTGGAACCAGAAGGGAGCGGCGAGCGCAGCACTCCATCCCCACCACCAGGGTAGAGTGGCCTCCTCTGGCGAGATGTTGATGTAGGTCAAGGTGTTCAGGAAGGAGCCGGAGAGGGACCAAAGGGTAGCGCTGGCTAGCCAGGAGATCCTGCTGCGCGGGCTGCGGGTGACGATGTAGAAACCCAGCCACAGGGATAGGGCCAGGCAGATGAAATTGACGATGGATGTTAGGGTAAACAAAGAAGATTCCACAGTTTCGATGGCCTCCATTGGTGCCTAATCATACTAAACGGGAAAGCACTTGGGCCATCTGGGACAGGGCAGAAACCTCAATCACTGCTGGGGCATTCTTGTCAGATTTCGGGTGACGTTGCGAAAATCATCTGCCAGGGCATGGTTGTGAGCTGCTATCCACCCATGGATTTGGTGAAGTATGCGGGGTAGGCCTTTCTGAGGCAAGTTGGCTTCTTCCCAGATGCGCATGGCCTGTTTTAGCTCAACCGTAATCGGATTCTTGGTCTCAATCTCCAGCTTCTTGCAAAGCTTGGTGAGCCTTCCATCATCGGTGGCTAATGCTGGAATGCCCAAATCCAGGCACATCTGAACCTGGACGGCATCGTTGGTATCAATCTTGTGTTCAGCGCAGAGAGCTAAAGCAGCCGCAACTGTATCTGCATCTACAGCGATGATTATCAATGGCGAGGCGAAAAGCTCATTGATTTTGGCCAAGACCGTGGCGGGTTCGATGCCGTAGATGCGGGTAGTTACGAAGAAGAGCTCGATAAGTGTAATCGAGGATGCTACCAGGGTCTCACTGACCTCAATGAACTCCTGGCACACGGGGGAAGCTGGGTGATCGGCTAGGATGCTATAGATCAGCAAATTGCTGTCCAGCATCGTCGCTTCTTCATAACCAGAGGGTATCAATGCTCACCTCAGAAAGGTCAAGAGGACCCTTTTTCTGCCACTTGAGCTTTGCGGCAAAGAAATCCTTCCAACTCATTGCAGAGAGTTTCTTTCTCTGGGCCTCGGCGGGAAGCCTGGCTTCGCGCTCCTGTAGCCGCCGAGGAGCCAAGATCACCAATCTGACTACCTGATGTGTGGTCAAGTTAAGCTCTTGCAAAGGCTTGAGGATTCCATCCTCGAAAATAGCGTTAATCATTTGAGCCATGTTATCACCTCGTCTTGCTTCTTGTCGGTGGTACTATATCACGAAAGCGTCTCTTTGTCAACCTCGCTGAAATGTAGTATAATCAGCGGTGATGGTTCATTCCTCTCTGTCAACGAATACCGAACGAATAAACGAATGAGATCCGCGGCGAGACCCATTCGTTTATTCGTGGCTTCATTCGTTGACAGGGTGGAAGCGTCAACCGAGGGCGGTGACGGAAACACATGGAGTGAAGAGGCCATGAGAAAACACCCAATTCTAGGCGACATCCGCCCCTACAACTTCATAAGCCCCGAAGGGCGCGAGGTGACTGCCTGGATGAGCGTCGAGCGGGACCACCGGCTGGGGGCGCTTCTCATTGAGGCCGTCAACGGGGAGGACACCGGACAATTTGTCTACGGCATCCCCAAGATCCACTACCCCTATCGGCGGGACAAGGAGATTGACCTGGAGAACGTCACCCCCGATGACATCGTCCTGCCCACGGGCTACGAGAGGGTGCTCCTGCGCCAGAAGGTTGACGGCACGAACGTCACCTGGTTTGGGCTGCTGGACGGCAGGGGCGAGATGGTCGAGGTAATCCCCAAGACCCGCCAGGCCGTCCTCAACAAGCCCTCGGAGATGCACTCCGTCTACGACCTCCTGCCCGACATCTATGAGATGTACCCAGGGATCCTGCAAGCCGTCCGCGACACCAAGCTCAACCTCTCCTTCGAGTGCTATGGCTATCGAAACCCGCATACCCTGGTCTACGACTTCCCCCTCCAGGTCTCCCTCATCGTGGCCATAGATAGCCAGGGGCGGCTTCGGCCCTGGAGGGAGCTGGCGGCCCTCGCCGAGAGGTACGAGCTGCATACGCCGGAGGTCGTCTTCGAGACCGATAAACCCGATGTGCGAGCCGAGTGGCTTAGATTTCGCCTGGAGTTGGACGAGAGAAACCAGCCCGATAAGTTGGTGGACGAGGGGGTGGTGTTTACCTTCTGCTACCCCGACACCATCAAGTTGGTCAAGTGCAAGACCAGGACCCTGGAGGAGGCCCACATGTCGGTCATGGCCGCAGAGCAGGCCGAGATCCCCAGGGAGATCCTGTTCAAGGCCATCTGCCGCGTCTACGACGACGGCTTCGCCGGGGATAGGTGGAACGTGGTTTGGGGACAGCTCAAGGCGGAGCTGATGGAGGACTACGTGGAGGTGGCCGTGGCCCGCCACGTGCACAAGGCGGAGAAGCTGTGGTATTGGAAACTGAGGCTGGAGACAGTGCGGCCCTACGTCGAGCGGGCCACGAAGGAGACAGGAAGCCGCGAGCTGGGCGTGGTCATGCCGGTGGTGCGAAAACGGCTCAGTAAGGAGAATACCAACCTGGCGGCACAGATTCTGGTCAGAAATATATAACCTTATCGAGAGTAGCAATAACACACAAGCCCCGGCGATGATCGTGATCGCCGGGGCTTGTTTTTTGGTGAGAACGATTCCCTTTATGGCCGGATTATCGAGAAGGTTTTTGGCTATGACTTCAAGATTGCGCCATGAGCTGTCTTTGTGTTGAAAACGGAACTCTAAAGACGCGGTACAACCTGGGATTTGGAGTCCATTACAGCAATTCCCGTTTTGAGGTCGCACCGCCGTAAAACAGACGGTGCTGGTCGTTTTTTGCCCCAGCATTGGCTCTTTTAGGCCGATGCGCTTGAGCAAAATTCCCAAAGCGGGAATTGCTAGCATCAGGAAAAGGATGATGCACCTACTTGTCAGTCCGTGATGAAGGGTCGAGCGTGGTCAATCCGGCGCGGACGGCGAGCTTGGTGAGATCAGGAATGTTGTTAATACCCAGCTTCTTGTAGGCGCGCTGGCGATGCGTCTCGATGGTCTTGGCGCTGACTTCGAGGGCGATGGCAGCATCCTTTGTGCTATGGCCTTCGACCAGCAGCTTGACCACCTGGCGCTCCCGGTCCGAGAGGGTGGAAAAACCCGTAATCTGGGGCGCTGGCGGCTTTGATAACAAGTTGTCAACTAGATCTCCGGCTATCTTAGGGCTCAAGTACGTTTGACCTGCGACCACGGTCTTGATGGCACGGGTCAGCTCCTCGGTGGCACACTCCTTTAGCAGGTAGCCCGACGCGCCCGCCTCGAGCATTTTCTTCACGAACTGCGTTTTCGAGTGCATTGACAGGGCCAGTACCTTGACATTGGGCGCCCCGCCAATGATCTGACTAGCGGCTATGATACCGTTCAAATCGGGTAAAGTGATGTCCATGATAACCAAGTCGGGTGATAGCTCCTTGGCTAGCCGCACTGCTGTTTCTGCGTCCTCTGCTTCTCCGACCACGTCCATGTCGGGCTCCTTCTCGAGCAAAGAACGGATGCCTTCACGCAAGATCCTGTGGTCGTCTGCCAAGATGATTCTCGTGCTCATGTCGTTTCCTCGCTTTCTGTTGCGTCGTCGCGCTTCAGTGGCGCTAGCAGGATGATCTTAGTTCCGAGACCGGGGTTGGATGTAATGTGAGTATGTCCGCCGAGGTGACCCAATCGCTCGCGGATGCTGAAAAGGCCGAATCCCGTGATCTCTCTCCAGTGGGAACCAATGGGGAAGTAATCGAACCCGACTCCGTCGTCTTCAACGACAATTCTTACGTAGTTGTCGTTTCTTCCGATGGCCACCTCGACGCGCTGTGCCTGGGCGTGCTTGACAACGTTGACCAGCAACTCGCGCACTGCCTGGAAGAGAACTATCTGAACATCGTCATCCAGCGGCTTGGGTTGTCCATCGTCCCTGAATTGGGTCCGGATTCCCTCTCGTTTCCGGGTTTCCTCGGTCAGCCATTCCAGCGCCGCTTCGAGACCCAGTTGGTAGAGGATGGGGGAGCTTATCTCAAAGGTCAACGATCTCGTGTCCTGGATTACCTCCTCAATGTACTTGTGGATTTCTTCCAGAGGTTCAGAAAACTCGCTGGAGGACGCCGATTGCCGCAGCGCGCCTAACTTGATCTTGCAGATGGCCAGGGTCTGGCCAACACGGTCATGTAGGGCCGTGGCGATGTCTCGCCGTTCCCGCTCCTCGGTCAATGACAATTCGGAAGCTAGAGACCGAAGTTGATCTTGATAGGCGCGAATCCTTTCATCAGCTTGCTTGCGGAGGGTGATGTCACGGGCATAAGCAGCGATCCCTGCTACCTTTCCTTCTGCATCAAATATAGGATAGAGATTGCAGTCAAAAACCATCCCTTTGCGTTCGTCTTCGTACCGCACAGGGGAGCCTGAGCGAAAGACCCTGTCAGCTTGTGCCTTTCTGGATTTGGCCACGGCAGGTGGGAAGAGATCATAAACGCATGAACCGATAAGTTCATCCACGTTCTTTCCAAGTCCTCTCGCCGTTGCTTCATTAGCGCCAATGATGACCCCATCAGCATCCATTAATGTTGCCATTTCTATAGGAGCGTTCAACAGCGCCCGCATCGTCGCCTCTCTATCCCTTAGCTCTTCCTCCGCTTTCTTGCGCTCGGTGATGTCTGCGAAGGTGCCGACGATACCGTCAAGTTCACCGGCTGCGTTTATGAGCGGTGCGGCGCTGACGTTGATCCAAGACGCGGAGCCATCTGGGCGTTTGATGCCCATGACCACATCCTTTACCACACGCTTTTCCTTCATTGCGCGGGGACCGGCCATTTCCTCAGGTGGCATCGGCGTGCCATCAAGGTGGAAGGTCTCCCACTCTGGGCCAACGTAATCGCGGCCTTCGATTTCAGAGTGCTTGAGACCCAAGATGTTCTCTGCTGCGCGGTTGGCCTGGGTGATCTGACCGTCTGGTGCAATCACCACTACGCCCTCCGTCATGGTTTCAAACAGACTGCGAAAGCGCTGCTCACTCTCCTGCAGATCCTCCTCCGCCTGCTTGCGCTCGGTGATGTCCTGGACGCTTCCTTCATAATAGAGCACCTGCCCGTTGGCATCCCGGACGACCCGTGCGGTACCGCGCATCCAGAAGACCGTTCCGTCGGCCCGGCGATTCCTGTGATCGAAATTGCTCACGCTCCCTTCCTGCTCCATTGCCCTCTGCCACCACTGTCGCTCTTCGGGGTTCACCCATGTGTCGGCTGACCTGATCGCCAGGAGGGACTCGCGGTCGGGGTAGCCTAGCATCTGCGCGAGGGCCGGGTTAGCGTCCAGGAACCGTCCATCCGGCGTGGTTCGGTATAGTCCCACGGGCACGCCATCAAACAAAGTGCGATACCGCTCCTCACTCTGTCTCAGATCCTCCTCCGCCCGCTTGCGCTCGTCCAGTTCTTGCTGAACATTCTCGTACAACTGTGCGTTCTCAATGGCAGCAGCAGCGTGGTCGGCGAAGACGCGCAGGGTCTCGGCGTGGGCCTGAGTGAAGAAGTCAGGGGTGGCGCTGTCCACGTTGAGAAAACCGACCACCTGGCCGCGCACCGCGATAGGCGCGGCGGCGTACGACTTTAACCACTCCATCCCTGGTATGTGGACCCAGTCGGGGTAGGTGACAGTATCAGGGATGACCGTCGGCTCCCCACTAGCTATCATTTTCTGGAAGCCGTGCGTCTCGGGGACGCGGAACACGGCCTGAGGGGCGAGTTCCTCCACGCCGAAGCGCTCGTAGCCACGCCAACGGACAATGCGCGCCTGGTTGTCCTCAATGAGCATGATGTTGGTCGCGTCGTTGGGGACGACGCGGCTGACTTGCTCCAGGATGCGGTCCAGCACTTGGTCAGGATCCAGAGAGCTGCTGACCACGGCAGCCGCCTCTGCCAGGGCCTCGGCCAGGTCGCGCTCCCGGCGTATGGCCTCCTCCGCTCGCTTGCGCACCATGATCTCGGCCTGCAATGCTTCGTTGGCTTGGGCCAGCTCTGCGGTCCGTTCCTGCACTCGCATTTCCAACTCGTCGTGAGCTTTTCGCAGCTCCTCCTCCGCCCGCTTGCGATCGTCAATGTCGCGGGATAGAACGGCCACCTTTGTTACCTTTTCTTGCACATCCAAAACAGGATAGAAAACAGTGTAAAACCATCTTCCCTGGCGCTTGTCTTCGAAGTGGACGGGCTTACCCGATCCAATGACTTGATCGAAGTACGGTTTCCTACGTTCGGCCACGTCTGGAGGAATCAGATCCCAACTATACGTCCCGATAAGCTCATTCACATCCGTTTCGTACCTTTGAGCCATCGCTTCATTAGCGTCGAGGATGAAGCCCCCGGTATCTATCAGCGAGGCAAGGTCGGGGGGGGCATTCAGAAGCGCCCTCGCTGTCTCCTCGCTTTCCCGTAGTGCTTCCTCCGCTTGCTCCCGCTCGACTATTTCGCGTCGTAACGATTCATTGGTTTCACGCAGTTCGGCGGTGCGGTGCTGCACCTGCTGTTCCACTTCACCGTATGCCTTCTCCAGGGCTTGCTGTGCCTGGTGGAGTTCGCCGATGAGCGCACCACGGATCGTTTCTTGCTGAGTGAGGATTGTTTCGCGGGCCTGCCGAGAGAAACCCCCCGCTACCCCCCCGAGCAGCGCAGCCAGTCGGGGCTGCAGCGCGACGACCTGGTCAGCGGGCAGGCCTTCGAGGAGTTGCTGTGCCAGCACCTCTTGCGTTCTGCCCGTGACCGCGGGTTCGGTGTAATGGAGGCTGGCCAGCGACGCGCCAATGGCCTCAGCATGGCCGTGCTCGAACGACTCTGCCAGCAGAAACGCGATGGCCTGCTCGGTCAATTGGACGAGTTGCTGGCGCACTTCCGCCGCAACCAGGGGCACAAAACTGGTTCGCGCGATGGCCTTGAACCAACCGTCGGCGATGACATCGCGACGACTGAGCAAGGTCTGGTTGAGTTGTGATCGCTCTGCTAAGTTCATTGCCGTTTCTCCTGAATCGCCCGCTCATGAGCCACTAATCACGAATCACGGATTACTCATCACTCTACGGCTTGCGCCCGATACCACCACAGGTAAGTGACCGTTCCGGACACTCGAGGAAAACGTCGTCAGGCCCTTCTGGCCGCCATAGTGGGATGTGGACCAGCCCGGGTTCGACCAGTTCAAGCCCCTCGAAAAATCGCAGGATATCAGCCCGTGAGCGGTATTTGCTGGAACTGGTTGTGCCAGTATAGAGCTTTTCTGTTTGCTCTACGATATCAGGTGGGGCTTTGTCGAGTGTAGCCTGTGAAATAGCGAGGTAACTGCCCGGCGCCAGCCCATTGCGTATAGTGCGGACTATGCCGTGTGCTTCCTCATCGTCCACAATAGCGTGGAGGAGTAGAAGAAGCAGCGCCGCCACCGGCTGGCTGAAGTCGAGCAAACCCGTGACCTCCGGGTGGTTGAGGATCTGATCGGGCCGGCGCGCATCGGCCTGGATGGCCGTGGCGTTGGGGTTGTCCCTCAGCATGGCCCTGGCGTGCGCCACGGCGACGGGGTCAATGTCCACGTACACCACGCGGGCGGCGGGATTGGCCGCCTGGGCCACTTCGTGGACGTTGCCGACAGTTGGTATGCCCGAGCCTATGTCGAGGAACTGGTCAATGCCCTGCCCGGCCAGGAAATTGACCACCCGGCGCAGGAATGCCCGGCAGGCCTGGGCGCCCAGTCGTCCTTCGGGATAGATCTCGAGCAGTTTCGCGGCCACCATACGGTCAATCTCGAAGTTGTGGTAGCCGCCTAGAAGGTAGTCGTATATGCGGGCCGAGCTGGGCTTGTCCAACGGCGTGTCATCAGGTGTCCACGTGTCTGTCTTCATTGCGTTCTCTGTCTCCTGTGTTTTGATTGTGACTGTGCGGAAACCTGCACGACACCTGCAATTATACACTATCTTTTTCCCTTCGTCCAGTCCGAACGTGTCCCAGCTAGGGCAATTGCACTTACACTCAAACCCATCTCACACGGTCATTCTGAGGAGCGGAGCGACGAAGAATCTCGTTCTTTCAATGAGCAAACGAGATTCTTCGCTCCCTGCGGTCGCT
>CAZGKH010000055.1:0-14036 GCA_964525665.1 uncultured Anaerolineae bacterium
AGCCTTCGATCCGCTCCACCATCACCCGCCCGTACCAACTGCGGTCGAAGATGGCGATCTGCCCCCTCTCCGGCAACCGCCGCCAGAAACGCCACAGGTAGTGATGCGTCTTGTCATCCCCCTTGGGAGCAGCGATGGGGTGAACGACATAGCCTCGCGGGTCCAGCTTTTCCGTCACCCGCTTGATGTTCCCCCCCTTGCCGCCGGCATCATCTCCTTCATAGACAATGATCACCGGTCGCTGCTGCACGTAGACTTGATACCCCAGAGCGTGCACCGCCACTTGATAGCGGACCAGGTCTCTGACGTAATCTTCCTTGGTCAAAGATTTATCCAGATCAAGAGTCTCTAACATGATTGATTATCCTCCTGCGCTCGCTGGTCTCGATACGCTGCGCACTCGACCGACGCTCGCTTACTCTTCCTCGGCGTCGTCTTCTTCTGACTCCGCCTCAAGCTCCACTTCTTCGACGAAATCCTCGTCCTCGCCAGCAGGGGCCTCAGTTGGCACCCCGGCCTCCTTCAGCCGCTCATCCAGGGCGTTGATGATGGTGTTGAAGACCTTGGCCCGTGCCCACCAGCGGTTGGTGGCCTCGACGATGGTCCACGGCGCCCACTCGGTCTCCGTCCGTTCCAGCATCTCCTCCACGGCGATCAGGTACTCGTCGTACTTGCGATGATGCTCCCAATCCTCTTCCGTGACCTGCCAGCTCTTCAGCGGGTCTTTCTCCAGCAGCTTGAAGCGTCGCCGCTGCTCCTCCTTGCTGATGTGCAGCCAGAACTTGACCAGGACGTAGCCATCGTCGGCGATGGTGCGCTCGAAATCCATGATGTCGCGATACGCCTTTCGCCACTCTCGCTCCGGCGTCAGGTTCTCGACCCGTTCCACCAGCACCCGACCATACCAACTGCGGTCGAAGATCGCCATCTCGCCGTAGTTGGGCAACTTCAGCCAGAAGCGCCACAGCCAGGGATGCATCTTCTCGTAAGTACGTGCCGCCCGGATAGGATAGAGCTTGAAACCACGGGGGTCGAGGCGTTGGGTCAGGGTAGAAATGGTCGTGCCCTTGCCCGCCGCGTCCCACCCCTCGAAAATGATTACGCTGGGAATACCTGCCTTCCAGGCCGCCGTCTCCAGATCGTACAGTCGGCGCTGGAGTTTGCGCAGTTGAGCCTTATACTCCTTCTTGCTCAGCTTCTTGTTGAGGTCTATTTTCTCTAACACCTGGAACCCCCTCCCTATTTGAGACCTCCGAGGTTTTCTTGTCGAGTTCATTATGCGGCTTCTGTGCAGTATTCTTTGCCACGATATACCCGAATCTGAGGCTGAAACCTCGGAGGTCTGAGCGTTTACAACACCGATACCGCCAGCGCCAAGTTGCGCCGAACCTCGGGACGACTGAACCTACGCCACGCTTCTGGGAAGGACTCTATCAGTTCCCGCAAGTCGTTCTGCTTGGCCACCAGATAGCGCGTCACCCCGCTGACGTTGATCCGCTCACGCCGCTCCGCCCTGGCCCACCCTGCGAGGAAACCGACCAGCAGGCTACAAGCCACGTCGGCATCGTTCAGGTCGCCCAAATGGTCCTGCATGATCACTATTTCTTTGATAGTATCCTCCACTTCCGGGCCCAGCACCTCCCGGAAGAACTCCAGAGAGTAGCGCAATCGCTTGCAGTCAATACGCAAGGCATGGAGCGTCTCAATGGGCGCGCCATCGAGCACCGTCTCGTAGCCGCGCACGACCTGGTAGCGGTCGTAGATCAGGCTCGACACCAGGTGGGATACCTGATGGGGCACGGGCTTATCGGCAGGCACCGGCAGAGCACCCACCCCCTCGGTGAGCAGGAACTCACCAAAATCGCGGACGAATCGCTCATACCTCTTGCCATCCAGGTACTCCAGCATTTGAGCCCGCTTCGCCTCCCGCTGCTCCTTCCAGTCGGTCAGCAGCGGAGCGAGGCTGGATTGCTCTTCCTCCGGTAGCGTGTTCCGGTAGCGCTGGGCCTTCTCCATAAAGACATCCAGGTCGCGCACGCCGCCCAGCGCGCAGCCGGTGCGTCGCAGCCCCTTGAGGAAGGGCTGGAGGGCGCCGGGATCGAAATAGGGACTGAAGACGTCGAAGGCGGAGCGCATGCGACGGGTGGCAACGCGCATGTCGTGCAGTTCCTCAATGTCCTCCCCCAGCCGTGTGCCCGGCTCGTGCTCCAGCATCCGCTCAAAGTGGAAGCGCAACACCTTGCGCCCGGCCTCGCTCATGGCATCGTCAGGCAGGACGCCGGGGGATTTCAGCTTCAGGCGCGGCGCAGCCTCGGGCTGAACCCAGATCACAGGCTCCCCTTCAATCAAGAAGCGCAACTGGACGTCGAAGAGATGATGCCATAGGTCGGCTTTCTCTTGAGCACGGGCTGCGTCTTCACCAGCGTGCAATCCAGTGACAGGTATTTCGATGACCTGGGGTGATCTCTGGACTTCGCCCAGCGCCGTGGTCTGGCTCTGAGAATAATCGAGGCCATCGGCAATACGGACCAGGGCGGCCATGGCCAGGGCATCAGCTTGAACCTCAGTCGGCAGGGCGGTGAAAGATGGCTCTTTCTTAAGTCGCTTGGGCCTGAACCGCTTGCGGTGGAAGGCAGTGGTGCAGGCCACCATTTGCTGCTCGACCTCGCCCAGTTCGGCCAGGCGGTGCTCAAGAATGATGTCCCGTCCGGCGGTGTGGTGTTCTTCAGGGTAGAAGGCGAAGCCCACGTTGTGCAGGATGGCGGCTTTCTCCAGCAAATCGCGTCGTTCTGGAGACAGGCCATGCACTTCAGCCGTCAGGTCAAACAGGACCAGAGCCATCTCGGCCACGTGCCGGGCATGGGCCATGTCCACGTCGTAGCGCCGGCACAACTCCTCTATGGTGATTCCCGGCCCCTTGATCTCGACGACCGGCTCAGCCGGGACTTCCTCTGCTGCCAAGAGCGGCTCCGCCGGCGACCCCGCTGTCAGCAAGTCGTCCGGAAAGACGCCCATCCTCCTGTCACGGAATCCTCGCAGCCAGGAGTACACCCGTCCGGCCGATAGCCCCACCTGCGAGCCGATCTCCTGGGGTGCAAGGCCCTGTTCCTGGAGCAACAATAGGAGGGCCCGTCGGGAGTACATGGGTTTTTCCTCCCTGACGATTCGCTCCAGAATCTCTCGCTCAGTGGCCGTCAACTCATAAGTCATAAACTAACCTCCCTCGTATCTAACCACGTTATGCTCGCAGCGGACCCTAGTCCGCTGCTCCAATGACGATGACCCACGCGGAAAACTGTAAAACATGCGTCTGGTCAGGGCCACAACGCCCGTTGAGGCCGCTGGACTAGGGCCCAGCAGGAGCAGGTGGGTAGTTAACCTCCCATGTTTAGAACTGCCAGCCCCTGTTCAAACTTGGAACGAGGCTGGGGTTGTAACTGCCATTTATCTCTCAAATCTGCCGCCATCAGTGCCAGGTCGTGCAACGTACCATCGGGGGCAAGCTCCACTTCGACCTCGAAGGTAGTCCTGGCATCATCGCCGATGTGCATTTCTACCACGTCCAGGCTCAACTCAGCCACCAGCCGCCTGCCAACATGGACGGTGCGCGTGTGGCGTCGCTGGGACAGGCTGAAAAGCTCGATCAGAGGTTCGCCCTGGCTCAGGGCCAGAGCCAGCTTCCGGGCTGGGCTGGCGGGCCAGTCTGCTGGTGACTCTCCTAAGCGAGAACTTCCGCCGTCCAGCGTCACCTCGTGCTCCGCCCGCTGATGGATCGCACCCTCTGCCCTGCCCAACCCCTTCAACGTCGCGATCCGCTTGCCGCCCTTGCGGCGGATGCGACAGGCGTATCCGCCGCGATAGATAGCCCGATCCGCCGTGTCACGATAGGAGTCCCTCACTTGCTTGGTGGGGCCTGGCTCCAGGCGGAATCCGCCCAACTCCCGCATCTCCAGGAGTCTCTGCAACGTCGCCTCATCTGGAATGACGAATTTGGCTTCGATTTCCACTGGTTGCTTGTCTGTCATAGCTCCAATAGGCTGCTGCCGGATCATCGAACAGACCGTCGTCTGAGGAGCCGAGTCACGACCTGCGGTTGGCGCAGTTGCACGATCAACATTCCCACCCCGACCACAGCCAGCCCGAAGACCTCTTTGGCAGTGACCCGCTCATGCAGAAACAAAACAGCGAGGACTGGTATCCAGATGAGCATGGTGCCGTTGATGATGCTGGACTCCGTCGCAGAAAGCGTACGGAGCGTATGGTTCCAGAGGGTGAAGGCAAAGGCCGTGTTGACGACGGCGAGCCAGGCAATGATGGCCCAACCTCCGATGCTTATGTTCGGGAGCCCCTGAATGGCGACACCGGTGGCAAGCAGCACTATTGAGCCGATACCCATGCTGATGACGGTCACGACGAGGGGGTGTATATCGCCCGCGCGGTTGACATCCCGTCCCAGGATGGAAGCGCCGGCGTTGGCGAGAACGCCGAAGACTGCGACGAGGGCTCCGAACAACTGGCTCGCCGGGAGGGCCACTGGATAGAAGTAGATTATCGCGCCAAGCGTGGCGAAGCTCACGCCGAGCCACTGGAACCGTGTCGGCCGTTCGGCCAGCCAGACGATGCCCATCAGGGCGACAGTAACGCTACTGAAGCTCCAAAGCAAGTTTACAGTCACGGCCGGCAAGTAAGCTAGGGCCACAAACATTGCGCCCTGCGTGACTGCGTAGAAGAGTAGGCCGAGGATAAGAAGGCGGCCCCATGTTCGCCTCGATATTCGGCGAAGCGATGATGTTTGGCGGGTGAGGAGCACAACTGGCAAGAGACATAAGAATGCCAGGATGTACCGCAAGCCAGCGAACGTAAGCGCCGGTATCTCCTCTAGGCCGACCTTGATGAGTACCCAGGACGTGGCCCATAGGAACACAACGAATAGAGCCTGGACAACGGCCCGTAGGTGAGAATCTCGACGAATCATTGTGGTATCTCCGGGTAGCGGAAAAGATGACGGCATGCGGCGAATGTCGCTCGTCTACAAGCGGCTACGTTTTCTGGCAAGAGTCACTCTCTTCAACGAACAACGCTGTACTACTTCCGATTGATCCTTCTGTCGCGTAATTTGGTCCATATCCCGCGTAACGTCTTTGCATGATTCTCACTCAATCCCAAGCCTTGCATTAACAAAACATCATCGGTAATTTCCAGTACAGCGTTGATATCATTATCCCGGAGCAATCTGTCAATGCTTCCCAAGTCTAGCTGCTCGGCGCCTACAAGTGGGAGAGGAAGAGCCTCTGCCTCACTAGGTTCAAAAGTTAGCACTCCTCCACCATAACTGCGCCCCGTGACTTCGGCAAAGGCAAAGGTCAGGGAGTTCAAGAAAGCAGCGGTTACGGCCTCGCCCTTGATGCCATCCAAGAAGCGCACGCGGTGGATGGTGTCAGTACACACGGCCCGGGCAGTGTTGAGCACTAGTTTGGGGTAAGCGTGAACCTGACGGAGCATAAAGGCGTCAGGCGTCCAAACTGAGGACACAATGTACCAGTGCTGGCGAATCCGGCACTTGTAGCCTTTGTGGTAGTTCTGAGCTTCTCCCAGAGCAATGTACCGTTGTACAGGCTCCGTCAAATCTTCTATGGGAACGTCCGTCGGGGTAAAGAGAAAAGCAGGTAACTGGCCCTCGACGTTACTTTGCCAATCTGTCGCGCCGAAAATCGTACCGGTGAGGTGCGCCGACCGGCTGACAATGCGCTCCAGGTAAGGCTCCAAGTCATAGATCTTGACCTGGTTTTGCGTTAGGACAAAAAAAGCGTTGCGTCCGGTGACAATGCCCACATCCACGTCTAAAACCCGGTTGGCAGGTGTGATGCCGGGATGTTCGCGCATTTCGCGCAGTAAGTGGATCTCATCAGAATCAAGAAAGTATTGGGTCCATTTCTCTGTCGAATGGTCCATTGGCTTGAGTTCAACAGCATTGAGTCTTGCGGTCGTAAGCGTGTCTAAGTCCTTGATGTCGTTCAACTCAACAGCCCGGATGCCGCCGTTTGGGGCATGATCGCGCTCTGCTAGCAGTAAAACGACTTCTTGCTGGATGTCTTCGAAGACTAGTTTTTGAAACGTGACCAGAGTTACGCGGCTGAAATAGTCGCTGAGGAACTGCCGGACTTCGGCGGCGTAGTTGACTTGGAACAGCTCCGCCGGAATGACCATCGCCAAGCGACCATCCTCCTTAAGCAACAAGCTCCCCACGACGAGGAAAGGCAACCAGGCATTGGTCAAACGATTGGGGTGCAATCCAGCCTGCTCCATCAGGCCAAAGGCTATCTGGCGGTGATCTTCGGGGAAATGCTGGTAACGAATAAAGGGAGGATTGCCAACCACGGCATCAAAGTGCTGTCGCTCTTTGAGTACCAGGGTCAGGACATTCTCGCCGAATAGGTTGCGTTGACAGTGCGCGAAGAAATCTCCGACATGGATGGTGTTGTTGGCTGTGAGAGGAAGCCCAAGCAACTGTAAACGCTGGGCTGCTTTAGCGGCCTCTTGCGGGTCCAACTCGACGCCTTGGAGTTGCTGATTCAACGTCTCTGAGGCTGCGCCAAGCGCCAGCAAGCGCCGGGCAGCGGCGACGAGGATATTGCCATCCCCACAACTAGGCTCCAAAACTTCATCGGCAGGCGAACGGATAGCCCAATTTGCCAGAAAGTTGGCTATCGGCTCCGGCGTATAGTAGCCCCCACGCAGTTTCTGATAAGTGGGCTGCGTCATGTCACATTACCCTCCAATGCCTCGCCATGTCCCACAGCGGCCAAATCGGTTGTGTTGATGTTGTAAAGGCCACCTATCAGCGTTTGCACGGCCTGGCGTAGCCCTTGAGCCTGTTGCGTAGCCTGCTGGCGTTGCCAGGGAACAGCCGCGGTTGTCGCCCGTTCCGTGATCTGGATCAAGGTCTTGACTAGGTTAACAATCCTGTCGTGCGCGTTTTTTTCTTCGGCGTTGGTGAAATCAATCTGGCGGATGGGCAAGTCTTTGACAAACTGCTTGCCGTGAGATTTGTACCCGCCTCGGAAGGCACTAGCGCGTGCCCGTACCATCGCCTCAATGACCGGGTGAGAGAGCACCGCTTGCAGGTAGTGAATTGAAAGTGCGATCTCTGGTAAGGGGCGCAAGCCATAGTAGGGACCGTTGCCGCCGCCGGTGAAGACGATATCCTGATCATCGTAGGCATAGCGGGCTTCGAGCGACAGCACCGGCCAGATGAGCTTGGGCATATCGTCAAACTTAGTGAGGCTTTGAGAGCGTCCGTAACGATACCACGTCTCCGGTGTCCCACCTTGGATACTACGCTGCTCCAGCGCGGCTTTGTGGACGTTGAGATAGGCCCAACACTTAGGGAAGCGCTCTTGCATCTCGGCAGGCGTGTAGAGCTTGGCGCGCTTGCCCTCAATCTTATAGGGGAAGATGATGTACGCGTTGGGATGTGGATGGCTAAATGCCGGAAGCGCGACGTCCTTCAAGCAAGGGCGCAAGATAGCCTTCTCGATGGTCCAAGTCACGCTCTCGACGTCGGTAAATGTGACCGCGTCGTCGGTTTCGGCAATCGGCTCAAGGATGTATATTTTGTCGGCGCTGGTCTGTACGCCGACGAAGATGTTGGCGACTTGGTCAAGCGTGGCGGGATATGCGGCGCGCAGTCGCTCAAAGACCTGGCGCGCCGCAGGAGACACAAACTCCCATGGCGCATCGTCAAGGTCTGTTGCTTGATACTGTTCTACCTCGCCCAACTCCCCACGCCGCCAGGCAGATAAATCGCTAACGTGCTCAACGACAAAGCTCGGTGTAGCTTGTCTGGCAAGGGCCAAAATGCAGGTGTACGTTGTTCGCTTCTTGCCAAAGACCTGCTACACGCCGAAGTGAGTGACCTCGGCGATATGCTGCCCTTCGGACAGCAGCTTGCGAAGCGCTTGTCCGGACTTGAGGCTAAAGAACTTGTGGGGCACGAGGTAGCCAAGCCGCCCGGCAGGTTTGAGTAGGGATAGCCCGCGCTCAATGAAAAGGCTGTATTTATCAAAGTTGTCACTTTGTGCACAAGTATAGGGAGACTCATCACTCTGGTAGTATTGCACCTCGCGGGGGGAATAGCGCAGCATGTTCTGGATGCGGATGTAAGGGGGATTGCCTACAATGGCATCAAAGCCAGCTTCGGCAAACAGGACAGGGAAAGCGATTTCCCAGTCCAGGGGATTGAGTTGGGCGAAGTGTTCTGCATCAGCTAAGGCGTCACTGTCATAGTCAAAATAGGTGCTGTCTACCAGACTATTGCCACATTGGATGTTGGCGTGCAAGTTCGGTAACGCTCGGGCGTGGTGCTGTTGCCAGTGAGCTGCAACGGATGCGGCGGGCACGTCTTCTAACACTTTGAGCAAGAGACTAAAGCGTGCGATTTCGACCGCTTGCGGATCAATGTCCACGCCGAAGATGTGCGTGCAAAGAATACGTTGCCGCTCCGGCAGCGTGAGATACCAAGTGTTTTGAGAGCCTTCGTAGACCTTATCGCTGTGGCGTTTGGCGCCATACTGAAGGTACCCCTCCAGGTAAGTGTTGAGCAGGTATTCGTAGGCAGCAACCAGGAACGTACCTGAGCCACAAGCGATGTCGGCAAGGCGAAGCTGCGTCAGTTCAGCCAGGGGTTTTCCTTCGCACAGCGGTGCAAGCGTCTTCTGGACAATGACATCCACCACATACTTGGGCGTGGGCACTACGCCACGGGAAGCCGCCACTTCTTCTTTCTCGACGACACTAACCTGCCGGTTATCCACGATGATTTGCTTGGCTAGAAATCGTTCGTAGATTTCGCCTAAGATTCCGGTCTCAACTACCGAGAAGGCATAGGGGCTGGCTGGATAGTAAAGCTCCTGGAAGATGCCAATCAAAACCGCACCGCTAACTCTGATATTCAGTGAAAGCTGATCCTCAATGAAGTCAAACAAACCAGAGTTGTAGCGAGCATCAGCTTGGCGGAACAGAGCTTTGAGTTCGTCATACGTCTGTACAGCCTGCAACGCTTGATATTTCTCCAACTCTCGGTCTTCGCAGATCCGCAAGAAGATAATGCGGTTGAGCAAGCGCTGCACGAGGAAGTTCAGCTCCGCTTGCGTGAGGGCTGGATTTCGTTGCGCGATGTCCTGCGCCAGCTGCTTACGCCATTGCTCAATCTGTCCTAAGAAATACTCATCAAATGGTTCTGTCCCTTCACGCTCTTCCTCAATACCAAACCGTTCATCAAAGCACCCTGAGTACACGGCCTCGCGGGAAAGCTGCGCGTAAATCTCATTAAACTTAGGGACGTACTCGGTGTAGTCGTAGACCTTGAGCCGCGCCACCCGCGTGTCGTCCTCGGCCTGTGGACGGATGCGGCAATCGTAGATGACGAGCTTATCAAAGTTGCTTAGCACGGAAATGGGCAAGCGGGCATTCCAGCCGTAACGCCGCACCTGGAAAGCAGGGGCGTTGCTCGTAGCGACGGGCACAGAGGGACGTTTGGCCTCAACAAAGAACTTGCGCTCGGTTCCAAGCCGTAGGGTGTAATCGGGCTTCTTGGCAAAGACTTCGTCACCTTCCTCGACCTCTACAGTGTCCTCGTGGATAACCTCGCGTAAGTGTTGTGGAGCTTGTTTCTTGTTGAATACGTCCCAACCAAGCGCCGCTAAAAAGTGATCTAGAAAATCAACGCGAAGCTGAGTTTCATTGTAGTCAGAACGGGACCTAGTGTATGCAGTGCGGTTATAAGAAAACTGTTCAACCAATTCTTTTACTAGCTGTAACGCCGCTTCTTTGTCCATATGTAGCGAATGTTTCTCCTTTCCACACCATCTTGCACGATCTGGCAAGTTCCACACACCTTATCGGCGCACCTAATGCACTAAATCGTGGACAGTAGCTCACCCATGCCCCCAGCCCGCCCGGGCGACAGCACGGACACCTAACAAGTGGGCTCCGCTTGTACAAGCAAAAGCAACTCTACATGACTTTAACACAGACAGGCGTCGGCACATCCACACTATAGCCTATCGCGATGAGTTCGCCTGACGCGGGGTCGAGTCTGAATGTAACAATGTTGTCCGTGTCCTGATTGGCTACCAGCAGGAATTCACCAGCCGAGGCGACCACGAAGTTCCTGGGGGTTTTCCCCTGCGTGCTCTCATGCCCGATACAGGTGAGCCTGCCGTTCATCTGATCAATGGCGTAGATCACGATACTGTCGTGTCCGCGATTCGAGCCGTAGAGGAACTTGCCCGAGGGAGCGATCTGCACCTCCGCGCAGGTGCTTGCTCCTTTGAAGTCCTCTGGGAGCGTGGAAAGGGTCTGGATTTCCCGCAGGGTCCCCTTGTCCCCATCGTATCGAAAAGCCGTCATCGTTGAATCAAGTTCGTTAACGAGATACGCGTACCCGCGACTGGGGTGCATGACAAGCTGGCGCGGCCCAGCACCCGCAGCAACCTCAACCCAGGATTCATCGTTAGGTTCCAGTTTGCCCCGCTTCACGTCAAATTTATACACCATCAGCTTGTCAATCCCGAGATCGGGTACAAATGCGTAGCGTCCGGTGTCGTCCAGAGTGACAGCATGAGCGTGAGGGCCGGATTGACGCACGGGGTCGGCGCTTGAACCCTGATGTTGTATCACATCAGTAGCATCTCCCAGAGAGCCGTCCTCCCGGATCGGAAGCACGCAGACGCTGCCGCTCATGAAGTTGGCGACCAGCACATATTTTCCTGTCTTATCAACAGTCAGGTGGCAGGGATCTGTTCCATGGCTCGGCTTCTGGTTGAGAAAGCGCAGCCTCCCGCTGCCCGGGTCCACCGAAAACGCGCTGACCGCTCCGGTCGGAGCACCCTCGAACTCTTTCAGTTCGTTGACGGCGTAAAGAAACCGGTGGGAAGGGTCAAAAGCCAGGTAAGACGGGTTCAGCACTCCTTCGGCCAAACCGCATTGCTCCATTGAGCCCGAGGAGACATCAAGTCTGTACACGTAGATGCCCTCCCCCTTCCCCTCGAGAACCTTCCCGGTCCCGAACAGGATCGGCTCGGTATATGTTCCGATGAAAACCAATCTATGTTTCGACAAGTTTCGCTCCTTCCAATTCTCCATCGTTGCGTCGGGGGCAGCTAGGGCCACCCGGAAGGCCGGTAAGCAACAGAACGTGATACCAGGCTGTCAGTGGCTCTACAAGTGGACCTTGCATTACTCTTTGGCTACCACATTCACATCCGGCAGGAGAATGTAGGGTAGGTTGAAGTTGTAGTAGACCCATTCCGTCTCGCGGCTGACGGCGGCCACGTTCTGGAGCAGGTCGTAGACGTTGCCAGCGATGGACACGTCCTTCACCCGCCCCACGACCTCACCCTTTTCGATCTTGAAGGCCAGGCTCCACGAGTTGGAGAAGGCGCCCGAGATGACGTTGCCCTGCCCCAGGCCTAGCGCGTTCTCGACCAGCAATCCCTCGTCCACGCCGGCGATGATCTCCGCCAAGGGCGTTTCACCCGCTCCGAAAATTAAATTGGTCGGCGAAGGGCCTGGAGGGCTGAACAGGCTGCGCGAGCCATTGCCCGTTGACTCGACGCCCGACTGAGCGGCCGTCTTGAGATCATACAGAAACCCCTTCAACACGCCCTGCTCCACCAGTACGTTTCGCCGGTGGGCCACACCCTCGTCGTCGTAAGACGCGCTGCCGAACTTGCCGCCCAGGGTTGGGTCGTCAGCGATGGTGAGCTTGTCGTCGAACAGCTTCTCGCCGATTTTGCCGACCATCGGCGAGATGGACGTGTAGACGTTTTTCCCGTTGAGCCCGAGCATGAGCGGAAGGCCCAGCACCAGGGCCCCGGTTGGCGCGAAAAGAACAGGCATCCGCCCTGATTGGATGGTCGCGCTTCTCTTGGCCAGTTCCAGTTTTTCGCCCAGCCTGCGCGCAAAAGCCAGGTAGTCATCCTCCCAGACCGTCGTGCCCATGATATCGAACATCATCAGCACGTCGTCTCCTTTGATGCGATTGACCTCGAAATACATGGACAAAGGTGACCGCTTGAACGACACGTTGCTTCCTGCCTGGTTGCGGATAGAGAGGTGCTGCACGCCACGTTCCAGCTCGACGTTGACGAGCGCATCAGGCTCAACCTGACAAATTATATCAATGATCTCCTGGCCGATCTCAACCATGCGCGGGATGGACAGCTCGGTAATGGTGCGGTCAAAGGTCGTCACCGTTGGAGCGGATTGCGGGGCCGGAAAGGCAATCGGTATCTCGTCGCCGTAGGCGGCCGACTCTAGCGCGTTGCTCACGAGCTTTTCCGCCGCCGATTCGTCGCTCGACGCGGCAAAGCCCAGTCGGCCGTTCTTGACCACGCGCACGGCAACGCCCGTGGTTTCCTCCACCTGGCTGCTCTTGAGCCGGTTGGACTCAAAGCCCACCGTGGTGGACTCACTTTGTACATTCACGACCTCGACCTGCTCGGCTTCGGTGCTCAATTGCTTCAGAATATCCATGCTAACTGACTCCTTATCCAGCTTTTACTTTCCGCCGATGACGACATTTTGGATGCGAATGTGGGGCGCGCCAAAGGTGACGGGCAAGCCACCCTGCCCCTTGCCACAGGTGCCGCCCGACTGCAACCACTCAAAATCGTTGCCGATGGCATCAATGTTCATCAGCGTGGTGAACAGATTCCCGGCCAGGATCACGTCTTTCACCATTTCGGCAATCTGGCCGTCGCGGATCATGTAGGCGTAGGCCGAGCTGAAGGAGAAGTTCTCCAACGCTGTCTGCCCGCCGTAAATGTCGCAGGCATAGACACCAAGTTCGATGTCCTTGATCAAGTCCTCAAAAGAAGTCTCACCACCTTCGATGGCCGTATTGGTCATGCGCACGATGGGCGGATAGCGATAGCCCGTCGCCCGCGCGTTGCCGGTGGGTTTCTCTCCCATCTTGGCCGCCGTCTCGCGAGAGTGGAGGCGGCCGACCAGGATGCCGTTCCTGATCAGATCGCTTCGCCCGGTTGGCGTCCCTTCATCATCGTACTTGTGCGAGCCACGGAGTCCCGGATGCGATCCATCATCAAACACAGTGAGAATATCTTGGCCAAATCGCCGCCCCAGAACCATCATCTCCTGCGCTTTCGGGTTCTCGTAGACGAAGTCCGACTCGGAGAGATGGCCGAAGGCTTCGTGGATGAAGACCCCCACCAACCGCTGGTTGAGGACGACAGGGTATTGGCCGCCGACCACGGTCTCTGCGCTCAACAGGTCTACAGCACGTCGGGCCGACGCCTGCGCCAGCTCCTCGCGCCCCTGGGCAAAATCGAACCCATTCTGCCCGGAACGATCCTCTGTTGCAGTCTGCACGTTGTCACCGTCTCGCGCAATGGCGACGAGGCGTATGGTGATCATGGGGCGTTCTTCCTCCAAAAACGTGCCTTCAGAATTGGCGAAGAAGACGCGGCTGAAGGTGTCGTTGTAGCCACACTGCGTATCCACGATCTTGTCGCTGTGGCCAAGCAGGATGTTGTTGTATTCCTCGGCCAGGGCCTTTTTGTCGGCCATCGTCACGCCCCGGAAGTCGTGCGGCAACGCCACCGCGATTCGATCCTCAGAGACGGGAATGGGAGCCAGTTCAATTGGCTCCTCGCTTTGAGCGACTTTGGCGCATTGGTATGCCTGCTCGACCTTGGTCAGCAAATCACCACGGTCGTTGAACGTGGCGATACCCCAGCCGCCATCTTTGCACAGGCAGCGCACGATGCCCCCCGCATCAATCACCGCGCTGGCCGTCTCCAGGTCTCTGCCACGATAGGCAACGGTCGTGGCCTCTCGTTCTTCTATTCGGATTTCGGTGTAGTCCGCTCTGCTGGTTTTTAATGCTGCTTCGATCTTGTCTCGCATGGGTTCTCCTCTCTCAAGAAAGCTACGATCTGTGCAATTCATCCAGGGTGGGGCACAAAATCTCATGCACGAAATCGTGGGCGATGGCTCGCCAATGTCCCCAGCAG
>CAZGKH010000056.1:0-14020 GCA_964525665.1 uncultured Anaerolineae bacterium
TCGGCAAAAAGCGCCTCGCAATGACACAGCCGGGGTTTGTTTCTTAGTAGGAGCGGTTTTTGCGACGAAGCAATCCCCAACCTCGCAGGAGATTGCTTCGCTACGCTCGCAATGACACCCTCTTGCCTAACACTACAACGAGATTTCGCAATTCCGTGTCATTCTGAGCGACCAAAGGGAGCGAAGAATCTCGTTCTTGGTCGGCAATTCGCCAGCGGAAAACGAGATTCTTCGTCGCCTTGCTCCTCAGAATGACAAAGTCTCGTTGTAGTACTAATCATCGGCCAGAAAATCCTGTAAGAACTCAACCGCATGGTCCAAGGCCACCTCGACGATCTCTCGCCCCAACTCCTCGTTGGCCTGGGTGGCGTCGCCCAGCGCGCCGTTGGCCGTGATCTCGTCGAAGCGGTAGGGGTAGGCCAGGTTGAGGCCTTCCCCCAGATGCCGGTACGGATAGCCTTTGAATTCACCGGGTGTCAGGGCCTCCCGCCGCACCGTGTGAGGGGCCAGGACCATGGCCTGCGACATCTCACCCTCGCAGGAGTGCCCTTTCGACTTAGACTTGACACGCTCCTGGAGCACCTCTTTCGCAAGGGAGGTGAAGCTGGTCCAGGCGACCTTAACGCCTAACTCCTCCCGCAGCTTGACGATGACCACTCCCAGCGAGGGGATGTTGCCGCCGTGGCCGTTCAGGATCAGGAACTTCTCAAGGCCGTGCTGCTTGAGACTCCACACCACGTCGTAGACCACAGCGATAAAGGTCTCAGGGCGCAGGGTGATGGTGCCGGGGAAGTTCAGGTGGTGATACGACACGCCGAGGTTGACGACCGGCGACAGCACAAGCTGTGGGTACAGGCGCGCCGCCAGCAACTTGCCGAAGCCAACGGCGCGGGCGGTGTCTACTTCGAAAGTACCGTGGGGACCGTGTTGCTCAAAGGATCCCACTGGTATCAGCGCCAACTCGGCCTGCGCCAGGGCCTCTTTTGCCTCAGGCCAGGTCATCTCTGGTAGGATGTGTGCTTTGTTGGTCATTGGTTCTCCTCCTCAAACGGCCACTTGTCCTGGGCCTTGAGCGGCTCTTCTAGCCCCTGGCCGATCAGCATGTCGCGCACCTCGTCCTGGCTTCGGCGCCGGCCCAGCGGTCCCTGATGACTCGCCACCCGCAGCACCAACCGTGCAGCCACCATCGCTGAATCTCGCAGGTCAACCTCGCTCACCTTGTCCAGGGTGTCGGCCGCGGTGTGGCCGTAGCCGCGCCCCAGGCGAGGATCAACGCCCCGCCGGACCAGGTTGATGGCCGGGATACCCTGCATCACAAAGGGGAAGTTGTCCGAGGCAGTGACCATCTTCTGCTTCGTACTCAACCGGTAGCGCATGTCGGCGGCGAGAGCCTGCAACAGAGGGCGCAATTCCTCGAAACCATTGAGCAGAAACACGACTGGACTGGAGCCCACGCAGGCATCCAGGTTCATCATGAAGCTAACCGGCCCCAGTTCCTGGCGGTGCTTTTTGACGTATTCCGTGGAACCCAGGACGCCCAGCTCCTCGACGGCGAAGGCGATGAAGCGCAGGGTGCGGGGTAGTTGGCCGCGCAAGGGGCCGAAAGTGCGGGCCAGTTCCAGGATCACGGCCACGCCTGAGGCGTTGTCCATCGCACCCTGGGCGATGTCGTGGCCGTCGTAGTGACCCCCGATGACGATGATCTCTTCATCAGCGGTGCCGGCCTTGCTCCCGGGCACCTCACCCAACACGTGCCAGGCATCGGTTGGGCCACTCTCGTTGTGGACGTGCAATTCGACCACCGCCTGCCCCTGTCGGCAGTGGCGGGACAAAGCGAAGCCGTCTTCGTGACTGAGGCCCAGGCCGGGGATCTCGGCCACGCGACCGCCACGCAGCGAGCCGGCGGGAGCCAACATGCCGGGCAGGTGGTTGGCGAACAGGAACCCGACGGCGCCAGCGGCCACGGCCCGGCCATACTTCTCGCGCCGATGGATGCGCTGGCCCTCCGGTGAGCTGGCGCTGGATGCCAGGACGACCTTGCCTGCGATTTCGGCCTGTCGGACGGCGAATTCCTCCTTGCTTCCCGATCCGACGTCAACCACCTCGCTCCGCAGCCTGCCTTCGGACGTGCTAGGCGAGTAGACCAGCGATTGGGCCGAAGGCAACGGCAATGTGCGGGGGCTGATGAGTTGCGCCTGGCAGGCGCCACGTCGCCAGCCCACGTAGGTGAAGGGGTCCAGATGAACATTCTGGAGACCGTAGGCGGCGAACCTGTCCAGGATGAAGTCCCGGGCCTGGCGCTCGCTGAGCGTGCCGGCGAAGCGACTGCCGAAGTCGCATAGGGCCTCCAGGTTGGCGTAGAGATCCGGCGAGGTCCACGCTTCGCCGATGAGCGTTTTGTCTAGTGAGTTGATGTCCATAGTATCCCTCCTCTCTTCTGACCGCACCGGCCTGAAGAGCCGGTGCTAGAGGCTTTTCGCGTGTTTATGGCCTCTAGCGCCGCCTGTTCCACGGCGGCGCAGGTCAGCCAATCATACCTCACACCCAACGCGGGCTCTTCCACAAAGCTAACGTCTGCCCCAGGCCGCGTTCCTGGGCGGTGCGATAGACGCGCGTGGCCACGGCGACGTCCTCGGTGCCCAGGCCAACCGGGTTGAAGAAAATGCGCTCCGTGCCGCTTTCCCGGCCGGGTTTGTCGCCGGTCACGATCTCGCCCAGCTCGGCGTAGAGGTCATCGTCATCGAACTCCCCACCCTGATGCATGTAGGCGATGGTCTGCGCCGCGCGGTGTTTCACCTGCTCCCAGTCGTCTACCACCACTTTGTCGGCGGCGGCGATGACGGCGAACTCGCACTCGTAGCCGGAGACGTGGGCGTAGAAGCTACCCTCCCGCAGCCAGCCGTGGCGAACGATAGGTTCCGTGGCGGTGGTTGCCGTGACCAGGACGTCGGCTTTTTGGACCAGGGTCTTTGCGTCGTCGGCTACGCGCACGGGCAGGTCGAGAAGAGCGGCCATCTCCTGAGCAAAGGCTTCGCTGCGAGAAGGGCGAACGTCGTAGATGAACGCCTCTTGCAGGTGGGGCAGAGCTACGCGCAGGGCCATCAGTTGGGTGTGATTCTGCACCCCGGCGCCGATGAGGCCGGCGTAGCGAGAATCGGGCCGGGCCAGGTATCGGGCCGCAACGCCGGTGACGGCGCCGGTGCGCATGGCGCTGATGAGCGTTCCATCCATCACGGCCAACGGCACGCCGGCATCAGGATCGTTCAGGACGATGAGGCCTGAGGCGCGAGGCATGTCGCGCTGATGTGGATTCGCCGGGAAGCTGGCGATCCATTTGAGGCCGGCCGTATGGTAGTCGCCGCCCAGGTAGGCCGGCATGGCGTTGATGTGGCTTTCTCTCAGGCCCTTGCCATCCTGGCTCAAGTCCATCACCGCCTTGGGGGGTAGGGCATCGTCACCGGCGTGGTGCAACCGCAGCGCGGCTTCCACGTCTGCCATGGCCGCAGCCATGTCGAGCCCGCCGGCAGCGATGACCTCCTCCTGGCTGAGGTAAAGGAACTCGATGGTAGACAAGGCCAATCACTCCTCTCTTTTCGACTCAGGAAAAGAGCGGGCCAGATGACCCGCCCCTAGCACGCCCCCCCCCACATGAGTTTCGGGTTTCGAGTTCACTCAGCTCGAAACTCCGAACCCGAAACTCAAAACCGTCTACATTTCCGCTTTGTACGGATCCAGCGCGTCTCGCAAGCCATCACCGATGAAGTTGATGGCTATGACGGCGATGAAGATCATCAGGCCAGGAAAGATGGCCGTCCAGGGAGCGCGAGTCATCTGGTCTTGGGCGTTTTTGAGCATGTTGCCCCAGGTGGGCGTGGGCGGCTGCACGCCGAAGCCCAGATAGCTCAGGCCAGACTCGGTGATGATGGAAGTGGCTACGCGGAAGGTAGCAGCCACAATGACGGGACTCATGGCATTGGGCAGCAGATGGCGAATCATGATGCGCAAGTTGGATACACCAGCGGAGCGAGCCGCCTCGATGAATTCTTTTTCCTTGAGCGAGAGGAACGAGGCCCGAACCACTCGGGCCACCCTCATCCAGGCCAACACCGCGATGACCAACACGATTGAGAAGACACTGGCAAAGGCCGTACCCCGCAATGCCTCAATTGGCAAATCCCGCAGGGCAATGGCCAGAATGATCAGAACAAAGAGTTGAGGGAAGGACAGCATCATGTCGGTGAAACGCATCAGGACATTGTCCACCCAGCCGCCGTAGAAACCGGCCACGCCGCCGACGATAGCACCAACGACCACAGCCAGCGCCATGGCCATGACGCCTATGGCCAAGGAAACCCGGCCGCCGTAGAGAATGCGGGTCAGCAAATCACGGCCCAAGTCATCCGTTCCCATGAGGTGCTGAGCCGATGGCGGCTGCAACATAGCATCCAGATTGGTCTTCTCCGGATCCCAGGGTGAAATATAGGGCGCGAAGATGGCCGCCAGGGCGAAGATGAGGATAATGGCCGTGCCGATCATGGCCGGTTTGTGGCGACGATAGGCATGCCATATCAACTGCCCCATGGTTTGCTGTTCACGATACCTGGGCGACAAGTCCACTAGCGGCTGTTCCTGGTTGCAATGTCTCTTCTGCCTGTGGGGTGGCTTTCTCCAAGCTGCTGTAAGGATAAGGACATGCCTGGGAGCAAACACTGATGGTTACACAACTTTAGTGGGGAATACAATATATCATGATTGGGCAACCTTGTCAAATTTCCCCCACTTTTGCTTCGAAATCCCATGTACCTCTTAAGTTTGCCTCTTTGGTTGGTCTGTGCTATAATCTTACAGGGTCAGCTCGGGGAGGGTGCCGGAGTGGACGATCGGGACGGTCTCGAAAACCGTTGTGGGGGCAACTCCACCGTGGGTTCGAATCCCACCCCTCCCGCCATATAGATGACTCACCCAATCAGTTGGCGCGGAGAGGTAGCATAGTCCGGCCTAATGCGCACGCCTGGAGAGCGTGTGAGCAGAAATGCTCCGTGGGTTCGAATCCCACCCTCTCCGCCATTTGACTTTTTGCCGTTTATGGGGTACCATATCAAAGGTCGTGCTAGACGGGGAGCTAGCGGTGCCCTGTACCCGCAACCCGCTATAGCGGGGTCGAATTCCTCCTCGAGGGTCAGTGTTTTCCAGGACTGCCGTGGTTAAGTGGCATTGAAGGTTGGGTCCTGCGCGGCGGGAGCCTATGAACCCCGTCAGGTCCGGAAGGAAGCAGCGGTAAGTAGCAACTCCTGGGTGCCGCAGGGTAGCCTGGCCGGAGCTGGCTGGCCCCGGTAAGCTGGGAAACCCGATTCGACAGGGGGTGCACGACCAGCTTTGACTAGAAGAGGGGGCGGGGATCGGGCTCGCCCCCTTTGTCGTATGAGAGGAGAAAGGCCGGCTAGTATAAACTTTGGGCTCCGACATCATGGAGGACGCTTGCTAGAAGAGAGCATCCAACCCAAACCTGAATCCCTTGGGTGGAACAACTTCATTAAGAGCATAGTACGCTGGCGACTTCGAAAAAGGCTGCTAGCGCTGGTCGCTATGTTGAGCTTGGCCGGCATCCTCGCGTTGGGCTATCTCCAGACGCAGATCCAAGTGACACTGATGGCGGGTGGCTATCCTGAATTCTTCCACACTCACCAGACCTCGGTGGCAGCCCTTCTGAAAGAGGCCGGTCTGGAAATTCACCCCAAGGACATTGTCTCGCCAGGATTGCAGACTTCCATCGCGGACGGAGATGTCATCTCTATCCGATGGGCCAGGCCAGCCACCGTCCAAGTTGATGACCGCACCATTGAAACACAGACGCACAGCCAATCTTTGAGCGATCTACTGCAAGAGTTGGGTCTAACTCTCCAGCTTCGTGACAGAGTCACCATAGATGGGCAGGAAGCGAGTCTGACAGCCAGCTTGCCTGAGTATCACCCAACCAACCGGCTTGTCAGCAGCCGCAGCGGCAATAGGGATTGGAATGGCCAGGATGAAGACGCTCCTTTGCACGTCGCGATCCAACGGGCAGTATCCGTTCATCTCGATAACAGTGGCAGTCTCACAACTCTCTACACCACCGAGGCTACGGTGGGCGAGGCTCTGCGCAAAGAGGGTATCAGCCTCTACCTGGGTGACCGAGTTGAACCCAGCCTGGGTAGCCCTGTCACAGCAGGCATGCAAGTCTCCATCCATCGCTCCAAGCCAGCAACTATTCAGGTAGACGGTCGGTTCACTAGGACCCGCACTCTGGGAGAAACAGTGGCCGAGGTTCTGGCCCAAGAAGGGGTGACTCTGCTGGGCAAAGACTACACAATGCCAAGCGTGGATACACCCATCATTGGCGACGCGACCATTCGCGTGGTGCGAGTGAAAGAGGAGACGATCATTGAGCAAGAGCCCATTTCCTTTGAGACAGCTTGGCGACCCGACCCGAATCTGGAGTTGGATCATCAGCGCCTCGATCAGGAGGGCGAGGACGGAGTCACCAAGCGGCGTATTCACGTTGTCTACGAGGATGGACAGGAGACAACGCGAGCCCTGGAGGCTGAGTGGATAGACCACGAGCCGAAGAACAAGGTCATCGCCTACGGCACCAAGATTGTCCTGCGGGAACTGGAGACCGCCGGAGGCAATCTCACATACTGGCGTAAGGTCCGGACGCTGGCCACATCGTATACGGCGGCCACCTCAGGCAAGAGCCCTGATCATCCCCTGTACGGCATCACTCGCCTGGGCTGGCAGATGAGAGGCGGCATCGTGGCCGTTGACCCCCAGGTGATCAACCTGGAGACGGAAATGTACGTGCCCGGCTACGGCGTAGGAGTGGCTGGCGATACTGGCGGCAAAATCAGGGGGCGGCACGTTGACCTTGGTTACGAAGAGAACGAACTCGAGCTGTGGTATGACTGGGTTGATGTCTATCTCTTGGCTCCACCACCGCCATCGAATCAAATCCGCTGGGTATTGCCCAACTGGCCCAGGGAACGCTGATGAAACCAGGGAACTGACAAGCCAACGAGGTCGGCCGCAAGGGGACAGCCCGATGCCAGGGTGTCCCCTGTTTTGTTCCGAGGTGGCGGATGCCCGAACGCCAATCTCGTTTGACCGCCAAGAGAGCAAGGTGACGATGGGCGCACGGAGGCTTCTGAAGGAGTTTGGCATACAGCCCAAGAAGAGCCTGGGGCAGAACTTCTTGACCAATCAGCGGACACTACGGCGCATCGTTGACGCAGCCGAACTGGCGACTGGGGACATCGTCCTGGAGATCGGGCCGGGCTTGGGCACATTGACCCGCCTTCTAGCGGCGGAGGCGGAGCAGGTAGTGGCCGTGGAGCTAGATCAGCGCCTGGTGGATGCCCTCAAGCAAACCCTGGCCGATTTGCCCAATGTCGAGATCATCCACGGCGACATCTTGGAGCTTGACCTGGCTGATCTGCTTGAGCGGCAAGGGGACAACTTCCAGTACAAAGTTGTCGCCAATCTCCCTTACTACATCACCTCTGCCATCCTTCGCCACCTTCTCACCGCCAGGGTCAGACCCAAGCTGATGGTGGTGACCGTCCAGTTGGAGGTGGCCCGGCGCATCATCGCTGAGCCCGGTGACATGAGTCTGTTAGCTGTGAGCGTTCAGTTTTACGGGCGACCTCGTATCGTGACTCGCATCAAAGCTGGCGCCTTTTACCCCTCTCCCCAGGTTGATTCGGCGGTGATACGCATTGACCTAGAAGGCCAACCCGGTGTGGAAGTGGATGACACTGACAGTTTCTTCCAGGTAGTGCGAGCGGGCTTTGCTCAAAGGCGGAAGCAGCTTCGCAACGCACTAGCGGCCGAGTTGGCTCTTCCGGCCAGTGAGGTGGCCCAAGCCCTGAGCAGGGCTGGCGTCAACCCCAAGCGCCGCGCCCAGACTTTGAACATCGAGGAGTGGGCCAGCATTTGGAGGGAGATGCAAATATAACACAAACTGCCCAGGGCCTTTGGCCCTGGGCAGTTTCGCTACAGTCACAGGTGCTCCCCCCTACCTGCCGATGAGGGCGTCTATCTTATCACTCACAATCTCCAGGGTGGCAAGGGGAAAGGTATGAGCTTCGACGCTCTCTTTCAGCTCGATTATGCTTGTTCTTATCTCTTGGAGAGCGATTTTGGCTTTCTCGTCGGCCAGAGCCATCGCTGCTTCCAGAGCGGCATCACACTCCGCCAGGTCCCGCTCAGCAAGCCCGGCCGCTTCCTCAGCCAGGTGGATCCGTGCTTTCAGCGCCTTTGCCGAAGCCTTGAGGAGTAATACCTGGAACTCGGCTTCGGTTGCCACGGACGCGGCCTCTTCCCGAAGCTGGTCGGCATTGGTGGAGATGTCTTCCGTCAAGTCCTCCCGCAGGTTTTCCCTGAGCCGGTCCCCCTCCGCGTCTACCTTCTCCAGATCCGCTTTGAGCTTGTCTATCTCAGCGTCCGCTTGCTCTATGGCTGTTTCGAGCTTGTCCAACTTGGCTCTCGTCTGCTCCATTTCATCACTGAGACGATCTAAATCGGCGGCTATCCTATCTGTGGTGGTCCGGTTGGCGGAAATCCCCCTGTTGAGAAGGAGACCCATTATTACCAGAGCGATCAGCAGAAATAAGGCAGTCGCTGCCATAATCCAGGGGAAGTACGCTTTTAGCTTTTCTGTCATTTCTCATCCTCCTTCGGGATGTGCTCAAGTGGTCAGTGCTCGATAGTCACATTCACTTCACAGGGCTCTATGGGGTAGTTGCCCGTTTTGTCCACCACTACCAGGCGGAAAGCATAGGTGCCGGCAGGAAGAGCGGAAGTGTCCCAGACTCCCAAAACCCCATCGGTTACTGGCGTCTCTTCAGTAAAGATAGTCCGCCATTCCCCGGAAGTGGCCTCCCCCTTCAATTCGAGCTTGTAAAATTGAAAGTCGTCAATGTTCGCCGCGCCCCTGAATTCCACAGGCCCTTTCAGAACGGCATTCACCGTAGGATTGGTAAGCCTGGCTTGAGGATTGGGACAGTTGGGCAGAACAACTGGCTTAGGCGTAGGAGTAGGAGTAACAACAACCTCAGGTGTCCGCGTAGGTCGGGGGGTCCGCGTGGGACGGGGTGTCAGTGTGGCCGTAGGCGGTCCTGAAGTTGGACTTGAGGTTGGTTGCAGCAAGACGATTGGGGTGGGCTCATTTTCGACCTCGAGATCCAGAGTGGGCTCCAAATAAGTGGGAACAGAGTAGAATCCCACCGCTAGGATCGCCAAGACGAAGACCATGCCTATAGAGCGGATCCTGGTGCTGGACGCCGTTTCCTTCTCCAGGGTGAAAATCGCCCTGTTCTTTTCCCGGTGGGCCATGATAGCCCTTCCGATGTAAAACAGAATGCCCAGGATACAGGCGCCGACCAGCCAAATGTAGTATTCAGAGACTAGCCTCAGCAGTGTCGTCATTGACCTTAAGATTCCCCCTCACTAGCCAATAGACCGATAACCCCCTTGAGCAGAGCAGTGAGCTTAGGCACGAGGAGCTTGCCGGCCTCCAAGACCTCCTCGTGGACGGCCTTGCTTTCCCCCGTTGGTTCTATGACAGCCATGTTGCTGATGCCGGAGATGCCCAGCACCCTCATGCCCGCGTGGCGAGCGACGCTAACCTCGGGCACGGTGGACATGCCCACGGCATCAACGCCGATGAGACGGAGGAACTTCAGATCGGCTGGGGTCTCAAAGGACGGGCCGGCCAGGCAGATGTATACGCCTTGATGGAGAGTGAAGCCCAAGTCCTGGGCCACCCGCAGGGACATTTCACGTAGATTCAAATCGTAGGCTTGGGACATGTCAACAAAGCGAGGCCCCAGTTCGGGGTCGTTGGGGCCACGCAAGGGGTTAAACCCGGCCATGCCCATCAGGTTGATGTGATCGGTGATAAGCATCAAATCTCCAGCCTTGAAAGCAGGGTTCAGGCCGCCAGCGGCATTGGTTATCATGAGAGCACTGATGCCCAAGAGCTGCATCGCCCGGATGGGCAGGACTATCTGCTGAGGAGAATAGCCCTCGTAATGATGAGCGCGACCCTGCATGATCATGACCTCCTGGCCCTCCAGTTCCCCGATGATCAATCGCCCGACGTGACCCTCAACAGTGGAAACTGGAAAGTGCGGGATATCGCTGTAGGGTATTACATCGGCTCTTTGCATCTCTTCGGCGAGAGGATTCAGCCCGGAGCCCAAAATCAAGCCAATGGTCGGTTTGTGTTTCGTGCGGATACGGATAAAGTCGGCCGCCTCAGCGAACTCCTTGCGGGTGAAGAACTCGGCCATCATTGCCTCCTCAGTATGGTCAACTAAAGCGAAAGTTCTTTCGCTCAGCTACTTTGCTCTAGGGTGAGCCTCGTCGTAGACCTGGCGCTTGTGCTTGCTGGTTACGCGGGTATAGACTTGGGTAGTCGAGATGTTGGCATGTCCAAGGAATTGCTGGACGTCTACCAGAGTGGCCTCTTTGCTCTCCAGCATGTGGGTGGCAAAGGAATGGCGCAAGGTATGAGGAGTGATTTTGGGGTCAAGGCCCGCTTGCTCGACGTAGTACTTGATGATCAGCCAGAGGCCCTGGCGGGTCAGCCGCTTGCCCCGGGGGTTTAGGAAAAGGGCCTTCTCATCTGGGTCTTTGAGGAATTGGATCCGTCCCTTTCGTAGATAGGTCTCAACAGCCTGGACGGCGCGGTCGTATATGGGGATGATTCTTTCTTTGTCGCCTTTGCCGATGACCCTCACACTGCTTGATGGCAGGTTCACGTCATCTATGTCCAACTCCACTAACTCGGTTGCCCGCATGCCTGTGGCATACATCAGCTCAAGCATGGCCTTATCCCGCAGTGCTTTGGGTGTAGAGCGACTGGCAGGTTCGGCCAGCAATCGCTCAACGTCCTCAATAGAGATGGCCCTGGGCAATTGCTTCTTCACCTTGGGCGAGTCCAGGGTAGCTGTGGGGTCATCCTCTATCAACTCTTCAGCCACCAGGAAGTGGAAGAGCGATTTGGCGGCTGCCACCTTGCGAGCCACGGTGGAGGCCGCGTACTCCCGTTCTTTTAGATGCAAGATATAGGCAATGATCACATCCTTGTCTACATCATTCCAAGACTTGATTTCGGATGCATCCCACTCGCTTAGGAATGTTGCGAGTTGGGTTAGGTCGTTCCGGTAGGCAATCAGAGTATTGTATGGAGAACCTTTCTCCAGAGAGAGGTAGTTTAGAAAGTCCTCGAGCTTTTCTTGCATGGCCAGCTCCTTCCAATGGATAGTAACACCAATAAGAGACTGTCGAGTATATTATATCACAAGTTTGCATAAAATCAAATCGGGGTTGCGGCCTTGATTTTTCGCTATCTCGTTACTCCTGACAACTACAGTATCAGCATCACGTCTCCGAAGCTGTAAAAGCGATACCCTCTCTGGATGGCTTCTTGATACGCTCTGTCAATGAATTCTTTGCCGGTGAAAGCTGCCACCATCATCAAGAGGGTCGAGTGGGGTAGATGGAAATTGGTTATCAGGCCATCCACAACGCAGAACTGGTAGCTGGGGTAGATGAAGAGATCAGTCCAACCGGCAAATGGTCCTATGTCCCAAGTCCTAGGTCCTAAGTCATTATTGAACTTCGGACTTCGGACTTCGGACGGACGGACGGCTGTCTCCAACACCCTGACCGAGGTTGTCCCCACGGCGATGATCCTTCCCCCCTCGGCCTTAGCTCGATTCACTCGCTCGGCCACTTCTGGGCTTAGCTGACAGTACTCACTGTGCATGGGGTGATCCTCGATCATCTCCGTTCTGACCGGGCGGAAGGTGTCCAGGCCGATGTGGAGGGTGACAAAGGCGAACTCCACTCCCTTGGCCTCCAGTTCTCTCATCAACTGTGGCGTGAAGTGCAGACCAGCGGTGGGAGCGGCCACCGAACCCTTAACCCTGGAATAGACGGTCTGGTAGCGTTCCGGCTCCTCCAGGAGCTCGTGGATGTACGGAGGCAGGGGCACGACGCCCAATGCGTCCAGGAGAGGCTCAATGGGCAACTCGAATTCCATCAACCTCGCGCCTTCGCCTGCCTGGCCAATCACCTCACCGACTATCCCCTGGCTTCCATCCCGGCTCAACTCTATCCGCGTTCCCGCCCTCACTTTTCGCCCTTTGGTCAGCACCTCCCAAACCTGCTCTCCTCGCTTAGCCACTAGCAGCAGCTCAACCTTACCGCCTGTGGGAACCTTACGCCCAAACAAGCGAGCCGGGACGACCCGGCTCTCGTTGCAGACCAGGACATCGCCCTTTGCCACGTAATCGGTGAGATTGTGAAAGGCCCTGTGCTCGATGGCTTCGGTCGCGCGATCCAGCACCATCAGCTGTGAGGCGTCGCGGGGTTCGATGGGAGATTGGGCTATGAGTTCTTGGGGAAGATAGTAGTCGAAATCGCTGGTTTTCACGGCTTCATCTGCCCAACAGGCGGCTTACTATGTTCAGGGCGATGGTCAACAAAATGCTGAGCACAATGCAGGTGACGACGGGGAAGTAGAAGCTGAACCCCTCTCGCTCAATGCGGATGTCTCCTGGCAGACGGCCCAAGAGGGGGATCCTCAGCCTGGGGGCAAGAATCATAATGAATCCCACCAGCAATACGAGAAACCCTGTCAGAATGAGTATCTTGCCCATACTCTCAAAGCCTTGCATTTCCATCACCTCACTCTTTGTGGATGAGGCTCCGTGCAAAGTCAAGAAACTGGCGCAATGCTTCTTCTGGCTCGGTGGATAGATAGCTTTCTGTTACCTCGCTTAGTAACCCCTGGATGTGCTCTATCTCCGTGGTCAAGTAGTCAACATTCTGGAAATCTTCCAAAATGTCATCTTCCTCCACCTCGCCGCTTCTGATCAGTTCATCCATTCCTTCAAGCGAGTTCACACCGAACTTGGCACATCTGACTCGCCGCTCAGAGTCCAACAACTGCACCTTGTCGAGAAGAAAAGCACGCAGACTTTGGCGAACGAGGTCCTCCTCGCTTAACGCAAACTCCCGAGCGATCTGTCTAACGGCAATCATGGTAGAACACCTCCTCAGTATGCTAAGCCCAGACTTGGGCAAAAACTCAGCTCATTTCGTCTAACAAGGCATCAATGTGCGCTTCGTTATACCGCTCCCACTCGCTGTAGATGCAGCCGCAATACTGCTGGCGATAGAGGTCGTGCTCGTGGGTGAGCCGCCCCCGCTCCGACCAGCCACGGCGGAAGTTCTCAAAATAGAACGCCACCCCCGACCCCTCAGCCAACTCTTCGCCAATCTGGCGGATCAGAGCCTGGTCCTGGTGGGGGCTGATGAGGAGGGTGGTGGTGAAGGCGTCGAAGCCGCCCTCCGCGGCCACCTGTGCCGTCTTCTCCAGCCGCATCCGATAGCAGATGCGGCAGCGCTCCCTGAACTTCTCGTGCCCCGCCACCGCCCTCAAGTAGAGAGGCATCTCGTACTTCTCGTGCCAGATCACGGGCAAGTCCACTGCCTCGGCGTACTTTTTCGCGCTCTCCCGCCGCCGCTGGTGCTCCTGCCAAGGATGGATGTTCGGGTTGTACCAGAACCCCGCGACCTGGAACCCCTCCTCCCGCAACTGCCCGATGGGATACGTACCGCACGGCCCGCAGCAGATGTGGAGGAGGATGCGCTTACCCTCGCCTGGCTTCTCGATCTTCGTTGGCTTTGGCGGCAACTCCACGCGGTAGGAGAGCTGGATGGTGAAGGGATACTCGCTCACCAGTGCCGCCTTGCCCTGAGCGATGAGCTTCCGTGCTTTCTTTGCGGTGGTGGGCGAGAGCTGTTGGCCGTTGGCATTGAGGACAACGACCTTGTTCATGTTCTCATCTCCGTCTGCGCTTCCCCCTGCGTGTGAGGTCACGCATGTCTACCAGGATCGGCCGGTCACTGCGGTCGGGAACCAGCGGCCGGTCGCCCAATTCGTCGTCCGTGGAATCAGAGGCGATGGCGG
>CAZGKH010000057.1:0-13805 GCA_964525665.1 uncultured Anaerolineae bacterium
AGATATCACAGATCAAGTAACTATACCATAAGTCAACTCACAGGGCAAGCTGATTCTCCCAAAAACAACGCTGTGCGGGGTAACACTGCACAGCGTTGTTGGAAACTCAGTCCATCTCCACATGTTCGCCGCTGGAGTTATTCTCCGAGTGCTTCCTCTCGTGCAGCTTCCAGTAAGGCCAGCCATGTTTCTTCCACTCCGGCGGCACGCGCCCACCGAGCGACGTCGTCGAGGTTCAGCCGCCCCCACTGCGTTACCACAATCCCCCGTGCGTCTCGCAGGTGTTTCTCCGACCCCGTCTCCCGGTGGGCGTGAAGTTTGGCCACAACGATGTCCTCTGCAGTGGCAAAGTAGGCGGCCCGGCCCGTCAACTCGTCGTAGACAATGCGCTGCCGGCGGATAAAAGCGACACGAGCACGCAGGTCCTCGGACAAAGGTACCAGGTCTACCTTAGCCCCAGTGTGCGGCTGGATGACGTTGAAGGGATATCGCCGAGTCAGGGAATCCAGAATCCCTTCGCGGCTGACGTAGTAGTCCGGAATGGGAAAGGCGGCCATGAAAGGGTCCAGGTGATTGTATCGCATGTCCACGACGATGTCAACATCCAGGGTAAGACGCGGTTCTCCGTAAGTGATGGCTGCAAAGCCACCGACTACCATGTACGGGATGTCTAGTTGCTCTAGGACGGAGACTACGTAGCCGAGGAGGTCGGCTAGTTCATTTGGGTTTGGAGGCTGGAGCATAGAGCCCTCCCATGCATGCGTCGCAGAACGCGCCAGGTCAATTCCTCTGGAGATAAATCGGGATGCCACTGGCGTTCGGTCGTCCAGACAACCCGGCGGGCAAAATCATACATCTGAAAAGCCAGCTTGATCTTCTGTGCCGGCGTCATCTCTCGCCAGATAGCCACCTGCTGGGGATCCAGCTTGCCCAGCCGGCGGCGAAAGTCTTCGGCCAGGTGAAGGATGGCCGGTGTGAGTTCACCTGAGTCATTCATGCTTATCTGCTTCAAAAAGCCTTCGTTGGTTCATGTGTCCTTCAGCAATCAGCCGCTGCTTGGCAATTTCACAATAATTGCTATCAATCTCAACCCCGATGCCTTTCCTTTTTCCCTCAAGACAGGCCATAAGGGTTGACCCGCTGCCAAGAAAAGGATCGAGCACCGTATCCCCCACATAAGTGAACAGCTTTACGCATCTTCTTGGCAGTTCTACAGGAAACGGCGCCGGGTGGCCTATTCTCTTCTTGCTCTCTCCGCTGAAGTTCCACACCCCGTTGGTCCACTCCATAAACTCTTCCCTGGTGATATCGGATTCTCTGCTCCCACCTATCTTCTTCCATTGCTTCTTGTAAAGGATAACGATCACTTCAACTGGAGCTATCACGTAAGGGGCGGACGCGCTGAGCCAGGAGCCCCACGCCGTTCGCCTGGAGATGTTCTGTTCGTTCCAGATGATGGTGGAGTGATACTTCCAGCCAACCTGCTTGGCAATGGTGGTAATGTCGGCGCATACGCTTTGTTGACCACCCTTGTTCTTGTCCAGCGGTATGTTGAGACAGAACCTACCGTCGTCTTTGGCCATCTTCAGACACCTGGCCAGCCACTCTCTGGTGAACTCCAGATAACCTTCATAAGAGATGTCGTCGTCATAAGAGCCGTATTTGATGTCCACGTTGTAGGGGGGCGAGGTCACGATTAGATCAATGCTGTTTTCCTCTACACACTCGGTGGTCAGGAAATCATCGTGATAGATGAACACTGAATTCGCCTGAAAGTAGAGGTTTTCGTTTTTCGGAGACTCCATCGGGCTATCCACCGAGGACTTGGGCCATTCATCCCATTCGATGGACTTAAGCTTCTCCGTCTCGATCATCGCTATTCTGTCCGGCCGTCCTGGTCTGCTATAGACCTTGTATCTTGCAGCTCTGGCTGAATACGCAGTTGTGTTCAGGTCAACTACCTGCTCTACCAATTTGATCAAGTCATCGCGCTTTACAATGACAAATGAACCCTTCTTCTCAAAAGCCATCAACTCCGCTTTCCCGTCGTATAGCCAGCCACGGTCATGCTCTCTCACGCCATGTAACTCTATCCATATCCATTTATCCTGGACATTGGGATCACGGCGACTCAATCGCTTCATGCCCTTCACGTCAACTCTGTACTTCTCTGCCCCTCTCTCGATCAGGAGATCCCAGTGGTCGTTGATGTTGGTATAGTTCGAGGCGGCCTTTACTCTCCAGCCCGTTGTCGCAGCAATTCCGGCAAAAACAGCTTCTGCTTTTTGGCCGATTTCAAGACAGTCCCTTTTGTCATACTTGTTGCGTTTATCATGCATGGCATAACCTAACTTGATGAAGGGATCTAACCAGCCGACAGCTCCCGGGGCGTGGTGTACATGGCGATGATGTTCTCCAGGGGCGTGTCGGCCTGGATGTAATGGGCCGAAGCACAGATGTAGCCCCCACCCTGGCCCAGCGCCCGGCAGCGTTGCTGTACTTCGGCCCGCACTTCCTGGGGCGTACCCCTGGGTAGAGTCCGCTGAATGTCAACAGCTCCATAGAAGGATAACCGGTCACCGAACTCTCTCTTGATGCGAGCTGCGTCCATGCCGGCTGCCCTGGGCTGCAAGGGGTTGAGCACGTCAATGCCCAACTCATCGGCCAGGGCACCGATGAGGGGATAGATCGCTCCGCAGGAGTGGTACATGATCTTGACCGGAAAGCGACGGATGGCTGCGTTCAGCCGCAGGTGGCGGGGCAGAACGAACTCCCGCCATAAGGTCTCTGAGATGAGCAGGCCCTGTTGGGTGCCCACGTCGTCGTAGGTGTAGACCATGTCAATGCCCCGTTTGCAGATGGCGGCTGCCTCCAGCACACGGGTCACGTTGGCGATGTAGAGGTCGGTGTAGCAGTCCATGATGGCGCAGGCTATCTCCGGTTGGACCACCAGGTCCATCAAGAACTGCTCGAAGCCGCGCAGCCCCCACGACCACTCGAAGATGCCCCCCACCTCGTAACAGAGCCAGTATTCCGTCTCCCGATTGAGGGATTGGATCTTGTCTTTCAGGGTGCTGACATCCCAGTGCTCCGTTGGGGGCCAGCCCGGCCAGCTCTCCACCTCGGCCACCGTCTGGACATTGGACAGAGGGTAGCCGGCATACTCCTCGTAGCTGCAGAATTCGTTGGATACCGAATGGCGATGGGTGCCAAGAGCGTCGTAATAGCTGCCATCCTCCTGCACGATGGGCGCTGGCCCCACGTAATCGGGGCGCACCCAGCGGCAGTCCGCGCCCAGCAGGCGCAGGACATCTGCATCGTCGTCCGTATCCAGATAGCGGCGCAGCGCGGCCCACACCTCAGGCACGGCCCATAAATCGAAGGGTACCCGATCAGGCTCCTCGTGGTGCAGGGCTGTCTCCACCCGCTGGTGTGGAGTGCCGGAGGTCGCTTCTGGTCGGCCATATTGGTTTTCGAGAAGAGACCGCACTTCGGCGGTCTCTGTAGGGACACGATCCATATATCACTTGGAAGTGTGCAGGCTTCACTTGCCTACTTGCTTACCAGCACGTCATCCACGGCTACCCTGAAGCCGTCCAGCACTTCTGAAAGAGCCTCTTTGCCTTCACCCCACTTACCCAGCAGTTCATAAGCTCCCTCTCGGAGTATGAACACCTCCACCGTCCGTCCATGAGGATCCACGATCCAATATTCCCTCACCCCGGCACGCGCGTATTCCACTGTCTTCTCCAGGCGATCGGTGCGCCGGGTGCTGGGAGAGAGCACCTCAACCGCAAGGTCTGGTGGGCCATAGGCCTGCTCGCTAATGCGGTCGCTGTGTTCCTTGGCTACGAAGAGAATATCCGGCTCGCGAATCTTGCCCGGCCAGAGACGCACCGGCAGCGGGCCTATTTGAACGAGGCCTAGATCTTGCTCTTGAACAAAGGCTCGCATCCTTGTGGCCAGTTCAAACACGATCAGTTGATGGGTGTGGGTTGGATGCGGCGGCATGACCAATTCTCCTCTTGATAGCTCAACAAAACGGTTTGTTTCTGGCAGGGCGAAATAATCCACCTCCGTCCACTGCCCCCTAGGCGGCCATAACTGTGCCACTTCAACCATCAGTTTTGATGGCTGGATAGCTTCTGCCACCACGCTGCCAGATGCAGTTGTACTCATTAATAGGCCCTCCAACGCGGACTTGCGTCCGCACTCCAACCTCCAACTTCCAACTTCCAAGCTCTATTGCTTCTCATACGGCAATCCGTCGGCCGCCGGCGGAATGGCCCGACCGACGACACCGGCCAGCACGACCATGGTCACGACGTAGGGAGCCATCAGCAGGAACTCAGAGGGGATGGGCACGCGTAGGATCTGCAGCTTGATCTGCAAAGAATCGGCGAACCCGAAGATGAGCGAAGAGGCGAAAGCCCCAAAGGGGTTCCACTTGCCAAAAATCATCGCTGCCAGGCCGATGAAACCCTTGCCAGCGGTCATTATCTCGTCGAAGCGGCCCACTGAGCCGATAGTGAAGTAGGCTCCGCCAATGCCAGCCACCATGCCGCTGAGGATGACGTTGACGTAGCGCACCAGGTAGACGTTGACGCCCAGCGTGTCGGCGGCCCGAGGATGCTCACCCACGGCGCGGGTGCGCAGACCCCACGGCGTGTAGAACAGCACAATGTGGATGATTACTGCCAGGATGAGCGCCAAGTAGACAATGAGGCCGTTCTCGAAGAAGATGGGACCCAGCAGGGGGATCTTCGACAACAGTGGGATGGGGATGATGGGGAAGGTGCCGGAGTTGTTCAACTTGTCAATGTTCTTCTCCAGGAAGCGCGCAGCGATGAAACTGGTGGCACCCGCAGCGAAGATGTTGATGGCCGTGCCACTGACGATCTGATCCACCTTGAGGGAGATGGAAAGCACTGCGTGCACGGCGGCCAGGACGGCTCCGGCTAGCATGGCCACCAGGAGCCCGACGTATAAGTTACCGGATATGGTGCCGCCAACTACGGCGGCCAGGGCTGAAGACAGCATGATGCCTTCGATGCCGATGTTGACCACGGCGCATCGTTCAGAAATGACGCCGCACAGGGCAGCCAGAGCAATGGGAGTGGCCCGCACCAACGAACTAGCCAGCATCCCCACCAGGTTAAAGGACTTGCCCCGGGCGGCCCAGGCCAGGAAAGCGGTAATGAAGAAGACAGCCACCACTCCCAACACTGCATCAGTAGAACGAAAGCCGCGCACCAGTTGCCATCCACCCAACAACAGGGTAAGGAGGGCCAGGACATAGATGGTGGGCTGCACCGGAAGAACCAGGTCCGGGATATGGATGGCCTGGGAAGCATAGCCGGGGTTGAGCCCGAATTTGGCCTCCACACCGGGCTCCAGGGATCTCCCGAACAGTAGAAGAATGGCCAGACCGATGGCCAGGAACAGAACGCCCATCCACCGACCTCGATCCATGGAAAAAGGTTTGGTGATTTGTGCAGTAGTTGTGGTCATGGTAACCTCCTAACTCCCCCATCCTCGTGTAAGCACGATCTCCTCGGCCCGGGGCATCCGGATGCGGTAGAGCCAGCGGATGATGACCGGAGCGGCCACGAAGATGATGATCAGCCCCTGGATGATGGAGATGATGTCAATGGGTATGCCCGCTATGGACTGCATGCGGGTGGCACCGCTGCGTAGGGTGCCGAACAATAAACCAGCCAACACCACGCCCAGCGGATGACTCTTCCCCAGCAAGGCCAGGGCGATGGCATCGAAGCCATAGCCGGCCGAGAACCCCTGCCCCACCCAGTGATCTGTCCCCAGCACCTGGGTGGCTCCTGCCAGCCCTGCCAACGCGCCACTGAGGGTCATGGCCAAGACAAAGTTCCAGGTGATGTTAATGCCGGCATAGCGGGCTGCATCGGGGTTGGCCCCCACAGCGCGAATCTCGAAGCCGATGGTGGTCTTGAACAGTAGCCAGTACACCACTGCCGCCACCGCCAGGGCTACGAAGAAGCCGAAGTGGAAGCGCAGTGGGGAAGGAAACAGGCGGGGCAGCTCGGCAGTCGCTTCGATCTGGGGTGTGAGGGGGCGATAGCCAGGAGCCTTCATGGGACCGTTGAGCAGCCAGTCGCTGAAGCGGAAGGCTATCCAGTTCATCATGATGGTATTGACCACCTCATGGGCTCCGGTGACGGCCCTGAGATAGCCGGGTATGGCTCCCCAGAAAGCTCCTCCCAGACCTCCGGCCAGCAAAGCCAGGGGTAGGTGGACAAACCAGGGCAGGTTGGTAAAGGTGTAGCCGACCCAGGCCGAGCACAGCGCCCCGATGAACAACTGCCCTTCGCCGCCGATGTTGAACAGGCCGCCGCGGAATCCCAGGGCCACGGCCAGACCGGTGAGAATGTAGGGCGTCGAGGCAACCAGGCTCTCGGTGATGGGCCAGAGGGATTGCACCAGAAGCTCCGAGTCTCCGCTGTCCAGATAGGCTTGGATGCCCTGATAGATCTCCGACGGACTGCCGATGGAGCCCTGGAAGAGGGCACCATACGCCGTCGAGATTGACTTCCAGGTGGCTGAAAGAGCCGCCCCTGGTGCGCTCAGGAAGTTGCGGTAGGCGGCTACCACCGTGGCATCGGTGATGACGATGACGATGGCACCGATAACCAGGCCAGTGAACACGGCCAGAGCCGGGACCAGTAGCGTTCTCAGGATACGCCGCCAAGACGAGAGGCCCTCCGCGCCCTCGACCTCAGCGGCTTGCTGTTTCACTTGTTGCTCGTTGTTAGTTTTATCCAAGGCTCACTCCTTTACAAACTCGTGTACGGACTGATCTGCAGTGCAGCACTAGCAACGTGGTCGTGCCTACAACTAAAACACCCGTTCCACTTCGACTTCCTCTGCCTGCGGTGGAGCTACCTTCATGGCATCTTCCGGCTTGACCCCGGCCATCAGCAGGCCCAGGTACTCTTTGTTTACTCCTGGCCCCGGTACGATGTCCATGATCTGGCCCTTGTACATAACCGCGATGCGGTCGGATAGGGCTATGATCTCGTCCAGTTCCGGAGAGACCAGCAGCACGGCTGTCCCCTCATCCCGCTTCTCAATAATGCGGCCGTGGATGTACTCGATGGAACCTACGTCCAGACCTCGCGTGGGCTGGGAGGCGATGAGCAGCTTTATGGGACGGGAGAACTCCCTCGCCACGATGACCTTTTGCTGATTGCCACCTGACAGATTGGATGCGGGCACGAACACGTTGGGAGTACGTACGTCAAACTGCTCCACCAGTTCCCGGGCTGTGGCGATGACCGACTCTTCTTGAGTGGCTATGCCTTTGGCAAAGGGTGGCAGGTAGTACGAGCACAGCACCAGGTTGTCGTAGACTGGGAAAGTGAGAATCAGGCCATGCCGCTGCCGATCCTCTGGCACGTGGGCTACTCCCTTTTCCAGGATCTTGCGGGGGGTGGTATGACCCATGGTCTCACCCAGAATACGCATCTCCCCACCAACAATTGACTGCAGTCCGGTTAGGGCGTACACCAGCTCCGTCTGACCATTGCCCTGCACGCCGGCGATTCCCAGCACCTCTCCCTCTCTAACCTCGAAGGACATCCCATTCACCGTCATGTTCTGACGCTCGTCCCGCACTTGCAGGTCTTTTACCTCCAGCACCACGTCACCGGGGGAGGAGGGCTTCTTATGCACTATCAGGTCCACCTCGCGCCCCACCATCATCGCCGCCAGCTTCAGTTCGGTGGTCTCATCTGGCGTGGTGGTGCCCACCACCCGGCCGTTCCGCAGCACCGTGATGCGGTCGGACAGGGCCATGACCTCTTTCAGTTTGTGGGTGATGAAAATGATGGATTTGCCTTGATCGGACAGGGAACGCAGTACTTTGATGAGGTCTTCTACTTCCTGAGGGGTTAGCACGGCGGTGGGTTCATCCATGATGAGGATGTCGGCCTCGCGATACAGCACCTTGATGATCTCCACCCTCTGCTGCACGCCGACGGGGATGTCTTTGATGTAGGCCTCGGTATCTACCTCCAGGCCATGCTGTTGGGAGATCTCCCGGATGCGCTGGTCCACCTGGGTCTGATCGAGGAAGATGCCATTGCGAGTGGATTCCACACCCAGCATGACGTTCTCGGTTACAGTCATGACGGGGACAAGCATGAAGTGCTGATGCACCATGCCGATGCCCTGATCAATGGCGTCGGAGGGATCGCGAATTCCTACCTCTTGACCATTGAGTATGATCTGGCCTTCGTCCGGGGTGTAGAGACCGTATAGGATGTTCACCAGGGTGGTCTTCCCCGCCCCGTTTTCGCCTAATAGGGCGTGGATTTCCCCCTGTTCCAGCGTCAGGTCAATGTGATCGTTGGCCAGCACGCCGGGGAAAGCTTTGGTAATGCCGCGTAATTCTAGCACTGGGGGCATATGCACTCTCCATATTGCTCTAGCTACATCTCCGTGGCTGACACTACAGCCACTACAATCCACTCTGTTGAAGGGCACAAGCCTGTTCCAGATGTGCGGGCGAACTGGCGTCTGCACCCCGATAAGTTTGCCATTTGATTATATCCTATTTAATCAGGATAAGCAAATCCGTTATACCCCGACCCGTCTCCCATTCCCCATTCTGGAACTCCACCCCGACAACGGCAGCAAGTTCTTCAACTACGGGCTACAGTTCAACCCTGGTCCTCGCGACAGCGAAAAGAAGGGCGAGGGCTATACGGTAGACACAATACCACTTCTTCTACGTCGTTGATCGCCCATGCCAAGAGACAGGGGCTATTGCAGCAGAGCTCAGTAAAAGAGAGCGGTGTGTTGACAAAGCGGGCGGTGTATGATATACTCTCTCTGGCAAAACTCTCTGAGCTTTGCTCGGTTTTGAAGGCGAAACTAACACACGTACTATATTTTTGCACTTACCGCCAAACTGTACATTCCATGATATGTAGCGGGTGAGGAAGTGATACACTATATGTAGTTGAAAGATGCCCCCGTAGCTCAGTGGATAGAGCAGCGGCCTCCGAAGCCGTGTGCGGGCGTTCGAGTCGCCCCGGGGGTACTGAAACCACCTGATGTGCAGTCAGGTGGTTTTTAGTTTATTACGGTGATGTGTACAGGTTGACTCTCCAGCCTGTTGCCCGCTGGGTCATAGCCGCCGACGACGACAATGTGCTCCCCTGATGCCAGCGGCCACAAGGCTCGGTAAGGTGGAGTAGCGAAACTGACCAGCGGCTCCTCATCCACGTAGAAAGTTAACTCGGCCACGCTGACCTCATCACTTGCCCATGCCGCGATTTCGATCCGCTGATCGTCCCGGGGTAGAGCCGGATCTAGGCGATAAATACTGCCCTCATGGGGACTGGTGATGATAAGCTGGAAGCTGGAAGTTGGAAGTTGGAAGTTGGAAGGCTCGTTACCAGTCTCTGACCTCCAACCTCCAATATCCAATATCCAATAATCAATACTCACTCCCCTCTCCCTCCCCCACTCAACAGCTTCGGCCGGCAGCACCGTATAGACGCGCTCCACTATTCGCTCCGGTGGCGTATCAGAGGAAGCCAGTTGCCCGGTGGCGGCATCAACCGTGAAGAGTTGATGCATCTCACAGGTCTCTGTCGGCTCGGTGCCGGCGATGAAGAGCTCGGTCCGCCGATGGGGACAATAGGAATTAGGAAGTTGGCCTGAGAGCGCGCAGACTTCCACGTGGGTCAGGCCTGCCGGCTCAACGAACTCCTCGATCTGTCTAGCCTCAAGCACCTCCTCCATGAAGTCGTGCCAGATGGGAGCCGCTCCGGTGACGCCCGAAACGTCGCGCATGGGCGAATTGTCGGCGTTACCGGCCCAGACACCAACCACGAGACTTGGGCTGTAGCCTATGGTCCAGTTGTCTCGCCAATCGGTGGTGGTGCCTGTTTTCACTGCTGCTGGCCGGCTCAACTTTAACACGCTCCCCTCGCCGAAGGCCGGCATGCGGGCCAGGTCATCGCTGAGGATGTCTGTCATGAGATAGGCGATCCTCTCGTCAAGGACTCGCTCGCCCTGCCTTGGCTTTCTTTCATATAGGATGCGGTCCTGGCTATCCTCGACGCGCAGGATGGCAACCGGCTCTACCTTGTGCCCACCGTTGGCGAAGGCGGCGTAAGCGGCAGTCAATTCGAGCAGGCGCACCTCGCCTCCCCCCAGGGTAAGGGACAGTCCGAAGCGCTCGCTATCGTCGAAGGTGGTGATACCCATGTTGCGGGCCAAAGCAGTCATCTTGTCCAGCCCCACGTAGTCGAGGACTTTGACGGCCGGCAGGTTGTAAGACGAGGCCAGCGCCTGGCGAGCCAGGACGGGGCCATGGAAGGTCAGGTCATAATTGAGCGGCGCGTAGGGCTCTCCTTCCCTGGTCGTAAATGCCGTGCGCACATCCAAGATCATGGTCGCCGGTGTGTAGTCTTGGGCAAAGGCGGCGGCGTAGGTGATGGGCTTGATGGAAGACCCAGGTTGGCGGGGAGCCAAGCTGCAATTCACCGCCCCATCAATCTCAGGGTCGAAATAGTCCGGGCTGCCCAACATGGTGAGGATCTCACCTGTGTCGGGATCCAGGGCCACCAGAGCAGCGTTATGTACGTTGGGATCGGGCAAATCGCGCCGCGGACGGTCGGCCAGGATGGCCAGGCGGCGGCGGGCGATGGACTGAGCTGCCTCTTGCATATCCAGGTCCAGGGTCGTGTAAACCTCCAGCCCCCCGCGGTAGAGCTCCTCCGGCCCGAATCGCTTCTCCAAGAGCCCCCACACGTACATCACAAAGTGAGGGGCGCGGATGGGGAAGGGCACGGCGGCGAAATGAAGTTGCTCCTCCTTGGCCAATCTAGCCGCCTCGTTATCTACGTAGCCGTTTTTTACCATCAATTCCAGCACCACGGCCTGGCGCTCCCTGGCCGCCTGGGGGTTCTCCAAGGGATTGTAGATGGCGGGGGATTGGGGCAGGCCAGCCAAAAGGGCGCACTCGGCCAGGTCCAACTCGTCCACCGACTTGCCGAAGTAGGCTTGGGCGGCGGCTTCCACCCCATAGGCCAGATTGCCGTAGTAGGACTCGTTCAGATAGAGAGCCAATATCTCGTCTTTGCTGTAAGTCCGGGCCAGGCGCCAAGCCAGAATGGACTCGCGCAGCTTGCGGGTCAAGGTGCGCTCAAAACGCTCTTCCGGAGACAGGAGGAGATTGCGAGCCAACTGTTGGGTAATGGTGCTGCCGCCGGAGAGCACCTCACCGCCGCGCAGGTTGATTATGAAGGCACGCAGGATAGCGCGGAGGTCCACGCCAGGGTTCGTATAGAAGTTAGCATCCTCGGTGGCAATGGTGGCCTGGCGGAGGTGAAGAGGTATCTCGTCGAGGGGCAAAGGAGTATGCTTGCCGAAGTGGGGATCAATGATTTCGTAAAGAATGTTGCCGTGCCGGTCGTAGATCTTGGTAGTGGGCGCGATGGCTTGGCCGTGCAAGTCGTGAAAAGAGGGGAGGCCCGCGATGAGCCAGGCGAACAGAATCCCACCTGCCACTAGCAAAGTTATTATCGAGATCACTAGCAGAAGATGCCAATTTCGCAAAGTCATAGCCCGCTCTCTTATGTACTCAACCCTGAGGGCTGGTCAACTTTATAACGCTCTCCAGCAGCCGTTTCTGCCAGATGCCGCAGGAACTCCCGGTCGGTCTGCGACAATTGAGCCTTAGCCAGGAGGTCAGGGCGACGCTCAAAGGTGCGGCGAAGGGCCTCTTGCCGCCGCCAGCGCACCACCTCGGCGTGGTTGCCGGATAGGAGCACATCGGGCACAGACCAACCACGGAAGGCATAGGGGCGGGTGTAATGAGGATACTCCAGCAGGCTCTCAGCGTGAGAGTCCTCGAAAGTGGCCCCGGGGTCGCCCAGCACGCCTGGCACCAGGCGCGTCACAGCCTCCACGATGACCATAGCCGGAATCTCACCGCCGGTCAATACGTAGTCGCCGATAGAGATCTCGTCGGTGGCCAGAAACTGGCGCACTCGCTCGTCCACCCCTTCGTAGTGACCGCAGATTAGAACCAGGCGAGGATGGCTGGAGAGTTCCCTGGCCACTGACTGGGTGAACGTGCGACCCTGTGGACTGAGCAGGATCACCGGCGCTTCCGACTCCTGTCCTTCCTCCAAGTCAAGAATCGCTTCCACGGCACGAAAGATAGGCTCAGGCTTCATGATCATGCCCCCGCCGCCGCCGTAGGGCGTATCATCGGTCATGTGATGCTTGTTGATGGCATAATCGCGGATGTTGTGGGCGGCTATCGAGACCAGGCCCGCTTCCCGCGCTCGCTTCACGATGCTCTCGTTGAAAACCCCCTCAAAAAATATGTCGGGGAAAAGGGTGAGAATGTCAAAGTGCATGGTGCAACCTCCGAAGCTGGTAGACTCATGAATTGGGAAACTGGCGGATTGGTAAATGGAACATGGACTGTATCAAGTTTACCACAAGACGGTAGTTTGGGCAAGCCACTCAACTTCTCGTGTTGAGCCAGGCGTGCAATTTTGGCAAAATTGGGGGAATAGAGTATAATTGGCGTTACCATGATTGTGCACCAGGAGACACTACATGGGTGAAAGAGAATTCTTGATCTACCTGGATACAGCGCACAAGAATCGCTACCGTCATTGGCATGTATGGGAACGGGGCAAAATCATTGAATTTCGCATCCAGTATGAGGCTCTCTTGGCTGGCAACTGGCATCCCATAGTACGGTATGATAGTGCTCATGGTAAGCCGCACAAGGATACTCTGCATCCAGATGCAACGCAAACCAAAGAAATGTATCGCGGATATGGCAACGCCGAAATACTAACTATCGGTCAACGGGACATAATGGAAAACTGGCCAAGACATCGCGCCAGGTATGAGAAGGAGATGAGACAGTGAACTCATTGAACTCATTCTATCAAACCAAGTTCAACGAGCTGTTTATGGAGTTTACGCGTTATCTGATAGAGCACCCTGAGTTTGCTGAGTGTATCCCGGAGGGCGCGCAGGTCATATTGTTGGATCGTCAAGACCCCCTGTACAGCCAGCGGGCTATCGAGTTCGCTAAACGGGCTAGGGAAACGGATGATGTGCCTGACCGACCGGTGGTGTACATGGAGGTCACCGAAATGGCGCCGGTTCGATCCCGCCTACAGGAGGTTCGTATCCTGCATCTGCCGCCGGCATACGTTACTGCCTGACTGGCGAAAGGCGATTTCACACACCTGGTCCTGATTGGCTGACATTTTTAACATAGGACACGGATTCACACAGATGAACACAGATTTTTCTCTTTATTTACTACAAATCTGTGTGAATCTGTGAAAACCTGTGTCCCAGTTATTGTGTGTCGGTTGAAATGTTAAATTTGTCAGTCAATCAGCATCTGGTCAGTCAGTAGTTTAGTGCAAACCTCGACGACGATTTGGCACAGGTTGTAGACGAAACTGACTTCTCTTATCCGGCACCAGGTAGTGGTGCCGGATTTGTTTGTTTATCCCCCTGCCTGAAGATTGCCCAACTGACTGAAAGCTGCTATAATCTAGGTGAAGCAAAGCAGCAACTGGGGAGGCGGAGATGCGAATCGTCATCACGGGGCACAAAGGACAACTGGGCAGGGCACTGCAGGAGGTGCTGAAAGGAGAGATGCTTTTCGGCCTGGATCTGCCGGAACACGACATCACCGACGGGCAAGCCGTCGTCCAAGTCATCGCCGATTTCGCCCCTCAGGTAGTGATCCACGCCGCGGCCATGACCAACGT
>CAZGKH010000058.1:0-2151 GCA_964525665.1 uncultured Anaerolineae bacterium
GCTGCGGGCCACCAACACGCAGCCCAGCGAGATACAGCTTGAGTAGGCGACCATGAAGAGGTAGTCAAGGCCGAGGTTCAGCCCAGCGTAGACCCGGCCTGTCTGCCCCCACGACTCGACCATGCTCCGAGCAAGGGGGAGTTCCCCTGCAAGCTCGAAGGACACAATGCCCAGTGGCGCCACCCCGGTATTCAGAGGGCGGCCCAGGGCGTTCAGGCTTACCATCACGGCAAGCGTGAGGGCGAGAAGGACTACGAACGCGCGCTTCTGGCCAGAGATGGAAAGCCAATTGAAAGGATGTCGGGTTGTCATTCTTCATACTCCTTCTTGAAGGTGCCTGGCGCTTGCAGAATTTGACAGAAAACGCAAAGCCTGCCTGTCACAAAATCGTGCGAAATGACCAAATTCGCAAAAGTGCCAGGCGCCTGAGTAATTACATCACCGGAACCGACCATCTGACCTCCTGTTGTGCACTTCCCCTTTTGTCCGTTCCAACCAGCCCACGCGGTCTGCTCCAGGCTGGTCGAACTCTGGCACATAGGGCTTGATGTCCAGCAGAGGCGTTCCGTCGAGGATGTCCACGTTCTCAATGTGCAGGATGTTCTGCTCAATGCCCAGCAGTTTCACGATGGACAGCCCAATGGGGTTGGGGCGCTTTGGAGCTCGGGTGGCGAAGACTCCGTGGGGGCGGGAATCCATGAAGGGAGTGACGACAAGCTTGGCCTCTTGGACCTGGTGAAAATGGTAGAGCAAAATGACATGAGAGAAGCCTGCTAAATCCCTCAACCCTTCGGCGAATTCGGGGAGAACCTCAATGGCGCCTTGAATCCCAGCAGCCCCAGTGGGTTGGATGGGCATACCCTCAATGTCGGTGAACGGGCTGTGAACTATGCCAATTGGCCGATAACTGATTTCCATAATCTAATCTCCAATATCCAATATCCAATATCCAATCTCCACTTCAGGCGATCGTGTTCGCTTATCGGTCTAACTTCCATCACTCATTTTGATTATCAATGGCAGATAGATGCGGCGGATGGGCACGCGCTGCACCAGCACGGCGTTGGCGATCAGGTCGGCCTGGGCCCGGCGGTCGGTTGGGTGTTCGAAATCCCACTGGTGCACGAATGTGTAGAGCAGGTCGCTCAGCGTTTGCCAGCCTGAGATCGGCGCATCAAAGCTGATGGGGGGGTATTGTCCCTCTCGCTGCAGGCTGCGGGCGATCAGCTCGCTGTAGACGTGCTGAATGGCTGCGTCGGTGCGCAGGGAATCGGTGTACGTATAGAACTCGCGGCCATGGACGTCGTCGGGTTGGGGGTTCAAGGGGTTGTAGTCGCACGCCGGGTGGCCGGCGAGCGTGTGAGTGGCCCAGGGCATTCCCAGGCTGTCCATGTGGGCGATACATTCCTGGTGCGAGTAGGTGTCGGCCAGGGAATGTAGGTAGGTAGCGAATGCCTCCAGCGACCCGGCCTGGATGCCCGTGGTAATCACGGCGGTACGTGTATAGAGACACGATGCCTGCATCACCGTGAACTCGGCCGGGCCGCCCCAGGCATAGGCTTCATAGCCGATCAGGGTATCCGTTAGACCCCACGCCCAATCATGGAGCGCACCCAGGTCGCGGTCGTTGTGGTGGGGAAAATGGAAGAAGGGGGAATAGGGCCCAAACCTTGAGGTCACGCACCGGGTCTCGTCCTGCATGCTGCTCCACATCGGCCAGATACTGTGCGAGTGGGGTTTCAGGCCGCAGACCTCGTCGGGGTCGGGAGTAGGGTAAAACGCCCCGCCAGTGCAATTGGTGTAAGAGACGGCGTCGCCCGGCCCGAGCTGCTCTGAGTCCACCAACTGGTTCCAGATTTGCAGCGTGATACTATCGGTGATGGAGAAGCCGGCGGCCAGGGCCAGCGCATAGGTCAGGTCATCGTGGACGGTGCTGACCTCTTCCCAATCCTCGCCGGTCTGGCCGGTGTAGGGGTCGCGAAAGTGAAGCGGCTCCTCGGCAAAAGCCCAGGCCAGGGTGCCCCAGGCTAACAAGGCCAGTCCAACAGCCACGGCCACTCCACACAAGCGGGAATATCTCAATGGTTGGTTCCTCTAATTCCAGTTACTTTATGGTAACTACTCACCTGCTCCTGCTGGACCCTAGTCCAG
>CAZGKH010000058.1:2251-3344 GCA_964525665.1 uncultured Anaerolineae bacterium
AAATTGACGATCAAGGCCGTGGGTGTGGCGTTGATGTCCTCAATGGCCTGCATCTCGGTTACGTGATCATAGCCCAGAAGATAAGCGGAATCAACGGCCAGGCCCAGCGAAATCAGCTTGTTCTTAAAAGCTATTGACTCTTCATAGAGCGACGGCAGTTCTGTCTGGGCGTGAAGAAGGTAGAAGGGCGGTAGCGTGATCCCCGGCACGACGTAGATGGTCGGGGAAGCCTCGTCAAGTTCGGCATCGTTGTTGATGTGGCCTCCATGCCAGGTCTGGTCTATCGCGCTGCCGAAGGTTATCATGCTCAACTCTTTTATGGAGTAGGCCCCGCTCATACTGATCATACCTTTGATGGCAGGTCTCAGCGTAACGTAGTTTGGATGGGTAGTGAGTAGCGAGGCAAGGTGCCCGCCTGCCGAGTGGCCGAAAACGAAGATCTCATCCACGTTGCCGCCATTGTCCGAGATATTGTTGACAACCCACTGAAATGCATTGGCGACGTCCTCAATGTTATCCGGGTACCAGGCGGCCTTCGTCCGAAGGGGCGCGTTCTCAGGCAGATTACAGGTAGCACGATCGGGGCAATATTCATCCGCTATGAAAACCTCTTCCGAGGTAAGCCGATAATCAATCACCACCGTAATCCACCCCTTCTCGCCGGTTAAGGATTGCGCGACGAAGTCATACCAGTTCGCGTACTCGTCTATCCAGGCCCCACCGTGGACAAAGAATACGACGGGCCGATGGTCGAGCCATGTCTGGCCATCACGGGCCCTGTACACCGTGAGGGATCTGGTCTCATAACTCTCCTTGTCCGAGTACTTGCCTGGATGATCCGGATCAGTCCTGAGGTCGGTAATGAGAAAGGGGGCAGCGCCGTATACGAAGTTTTGTGAGTAGATGGCATAGGTGGTCGTTACACCCTTCGATACGAGTAACTCCTCCCAATCCTGTGACGCTGCCTGGGGTTCGGATGTCGAGAAAAGTGCTACCGAACTGAGCCTGGCTGTTTGCGCATCGGACTTAGCCAGGACGGCATGACCAAACACGACGATCAGCGAGCACGTTATGATGATGGTCAACTTGTTCA
>CAZGKH010000058.1:3444-13791 GCA_964525665.1 uncultured Anaerolineae bacterium
CCACACCCGTTGCGCGCGCTGGTTGAACTCGGCTACGGTGACGCGAAACGCGGTCGGCGAAAACGTGCGCCGGGCAAAATCGAGGACAGCGTTGATGTACATCAGGCCATACCCCTGTCCAGTCAGGTTTGGTCGCACACTCAGGCCGATGTCGAGGGCGGCAGCGCTGTAGTCGCCCCCAGGCACCTGTCCATCCGGGCCGAAACAGCAATAGGCCACCAGGTCACCATGCTCGTCGGTGATAGAGTGGTAGGCGTTCTGCGGGTCGAGCAAGGACTGTATCTCTTTCTCGACATCATCAGAACCCAGGTTGTAGATTTCATAAGGTGCATCGTAGCGCCACTCTGAGACGGTGCGGGCACTGGCTTCGTCCATGGGTTGGAATGTGAAGGGCACGGGATTCTCTACCTCTCTGTATCTACACTTAGGTCCCGTTTGTGATTATCTTTCTTGCTCATTTCACACCCCCAAGAGGTGTAACGCACTTCGAAAAGTGCGTTGCACCTGGCCATGGCTGGTTAGCTGTCGGTCACCAGCTTATACAACAGCTCGCCTTGATCCCCGCTTAGCTCAGGAACTTCGTCGGGGAACTTCACCCAGAAGAATTGGAGTTCAACCGGCGCTGGGCTTCCGTCGGACGGGTCGTCCTCGTAGTGACGCCAGGTGGTGGGCGTCTCTTGGCGACACTCAAGGTGGAAGAAGTACCGCCGATGCACTTCTGCTGAACCGTATGGAGACAAGTCATGCTCGCGCACGCCGAGGAATGAGCGTATTTCCAACTCGTGCAATCCTGTCTCTTCTCGGGCTTCTCGGATCACGGCCTCATTTGGAGACTCGCCCTTCTTGATGGTCCCGGCGGGTACCTGGATTCCGGCTTCGGAATACAGCGGATGGCTGAAGACCAGGAGCTTGTCTCCTTGCGTTATGTAGGCGACGACTTTATCGGTCATACCCAACCTCTCACGGCTTTATCGCTCGCGTGGCGAGATAAGCGTGCATGTAGTCCGCCACTGGGTCGCCCTCCTCCTCGCCATAAGAGTCCTCATAGAAACCAGTGATCACAAAGCCAGCGTCGAGTTGCCCGCCGATCTGATCCTCCAGGGTGTGGCTGAACTCAAGAGGAAATCCCTTATCAATGTATCCTTGCCTTTCCTCGTTGGTCAAGCTGGTCAGGTCGGAGTAGGGGAGGGCGTACTTGACCTGAAGGATGCCCGTGCGGTCGGCGAGATCGTAGTCAAAGAGATAGATGGCCGGATTGGAGAAGCCGGCCAGCAGCGCTCCACCGTGACGCAGCACCCGAAACGCTTCCGCCCACACGGGCCGAACATCGGGAACAAACACGTTGGAGACGGGGTGCACGATGAGGTCAAAGCTCTGATCGGCGAACATCGAAAGGTCGGCCATGTCGCCTTCGACCGTGGTGATGATGAGCGAGTCCCTCTCGGCCACGAAGCGGTCCTGCGCCAATTGCTTGGGCGAGTTGTCGAGCACGGTCACATTTGCCCCTGCCGCAGCCAGGATCGGCCCTTGCTGCCCTCCGCCCGAAGCCAGGCAAAGGACGTCACGGTCTTTCAAATCGGGAAACCATTCCTCTGGAACCGGTTTTGACGGCGTCAGGAAGATCTCCCATTGACCCTGTCTTGCGGCGGCGACAGCCTCGCTACTGACTGGAACAGTCCATTGATTCCCGCGCTCAACTTCTTTGTTCCATGCCATGCGGTTGTACTCTCGAATGTTCACTCCTGTTCTCCCAATTGCCTGTTGATCTCCCCGTCACCGCTGGAAACCAGATGGCGTTTTCCTGAAGCCATCAATGAGGTGAAGCACTGCCAGAACAGGATGCCGTCGCAACATGCGAGGCCCGGCGTAGCGCATTACCGCCTTGACCTTCTCTCTCATCTCTGGCTTGTAGCAATGCACCGGGCACTTGGCGCAGGTGGGCTTGTTCTCCCGGAACGGACATCTGTCGAGACGAACTAATGCGTAGTCCCAGAGATCACTGCATTCGGGGCAGAGTTCGTCTTTGCTCCCGTGGTGATCGTGGCAATAGAGGCGGATCATGGCTTCAATGGTTTTGCTTTCCCTTTTTGTTCTGGGATGGTCATTGGGCATGAGAGTGATTCTCTATCCTGATAGCCGCATCCGCGCCACGAGTACCGGCGGAATTTCGCTGAAGTTCGCCCCCCAGGAGAGGTAATCTCTGGTGGATGGATGATCTGGTGGAAAGGCTCGCTCCTCTAGGCCGTCCAACACGAACCCGGCCTCGAAGCCCATTCCGAGCAGCACCTCTAATGGCCGGTGGAAGATGAGCTGCGGCTTGGGCTGGTTTCTCATTGCAGCCGCGTGGGTCACCGTTGGAGTTATGTAGCTGAACACCTTCACCGAGTAGATGGTGACGATGTCGCCCCCTCGATCCTCTTGTTCAGCGACGAGGGCCATGTGGGGACTGTTGAAGCAGGGATGGAGCACCGAGAAGACGAAGCGCCCGCCGGGACGGAGCAAGCGGGCCAGGGCGCGCATCAGGGACTCGATCTCCGCCATGTCAAAGAGGGCCATGTTGCAGAGGGCGGCGTCGAACTGGCCCTCGCCCAGCGCCAGCAGCGCGGCTTCGTCGGTGGCGTCCAGCACCAGGTACTCGATGCGCTCGGTGTGCTCAGTCGTCCGCTCCAAGGCATAGGCGATCATCTCGGCCGCAAAATCGAAGGCCACTACCTCGGCGCCCAGAGCAGCCAGGCGTCGAGAGGACAGGCCGTTGCCGCAGGCGATGTCTAGCACCCGCTCGCCGGACCGCAATGCGAGCAGTCGCTCCGTGGCGGGCCAGATCAGCGCCTCGACGAAATCGTTGCCCTCGCCCATGCGTTCGTCCCAGAAGGCAGCGTTATAGTTCCACGCATCTTTGGTCTCTTCGTTTGCTTGCCCCAGGTCTTTGGTTGTCATAATACCCTTCGCTCTTTGTCTACGGATGCTCTTCTCCAAAGACAAACAAGTCCCCAATGGACTGTCGCAGATAGTTGCGGCGAATCGCCTCGCCAAAAACATGAGCTACAGAGAGCACATGCAGTTTGGGATAGCTCTCCTTTGCAGGGATATGAACTGTATCCGTGGTCACAATCTCTGTTATTTGGGGAATGGCGGTCAGCTTGTCGAGTGCTCCTCGTGCAAAGACCCCATGGGTACAGACCACCCATATCTCTTGAATGCCATACTCGACCAGGAGCTTGGCCATCTCGAGGACGGAGCCGCCGGTGGCGATCTCATCGTCAAAGATCAAGGCTCGTTCGCAGCCCTCTACCTGTTGACCCACCAATCCGCCAACGCGTACTTCTGTGTCGGAGACCCGTTCCTTGTCCCCTGCCGCCACCGGCAGACCCAAGCCCCTGGCGAAACGAGCAGCCGCTTTGGCGTGCCCCATGTCTGGGGCAACCACAATTGTGCTGGACAGATCGCGCTGTTGAAAATGCCGTCTGAAAACGGGGCGGCTGCTGAGCGGGTCGGCCGGCACGCTGAAGAACCCGTGCACCTGCGGCGAGTGAAGCATCATGGTCATCACATGCGTGGCCCCAGCCGTTTGCAGAAGATCGGCAATCAGCCGGGCCGTAATAGAGATGCGGGGGGCGTCTTTCTTATCAGAACGGGCAAAGGAGAAGTAGGGGATGATGGCGTGAACCTCTTTGGCCGACGCTGCCCGCGCGATATCGAGCATCATCAGCAGTTCTACCAGGTGATCGTTCACGGGAGAGGAGAGGGATTGGACAATGAACACGGCGCGTGAGCGTACGCTGGCGCCGAGTTGGATGTACAGGTTATCGTTGCTAAACCGGGCGATCTCGGTTTCGTCGAGCGGTACGCCCAAATAGCTGGCGATATCGGCAGCCAGTTGGGGATGGGAACTGCCACTGAAGAAACGAACTTCGCTCGGATCAATTGCCTCTGTGGTCATTCATCTTCTCCGTTTCTGAGTTTGTTCGAGGTCAACTGCCTGATTGCGGCAGAGATTTCCTACCTTGTGCCAGAAGGGGCGTTCCAGGGGCTTGCCCGAGGAATCCACCGGGGAACGTTCCGTTTGTACAGGACATAATCTTCACCGAAGCGGCGTTCCAGATCGCGCTCTTCGATAAGGGGTGTGTAGATCAGATTGAGGAGCACGAAGAACGTGAACCAACAGAACAGAGGGAGAGATCCCAATAGCACGGCTTCGCCCAAGAGAACACAGAAAACGCCGCTGATCATGGGGTTACGAACATAGCGATAGACGCCCTGGACCACGAGCTTCTGTGTGGGATCCCACGGCGCCAGCGTGCCCCCGCCAATCGTGGCGAATAGGGTGATGCTCTTGATCATGAGGATGAGTCCAAGAGCGATGAGGCAGAAGCCAAGCAAAGACGGTATCAGGTTGAGCGGCGGCAACAGAGACCAACCGATGCTCACAGGGCCGGTGAGGTAGGTGACAAGGCCAGGGATGACTATTGTCGCCATAACAGGAAGCAAGACGACTGCTCGGACATGCTTCGAGATTGTCATGTTTGTGTGTTATTCACGAGCCTCTTGGAATTATGCGACCGCTATTTCCATCTCGCCTAGTAATGCCTGGATGAGAAACCGCTTTTCAATCTCCACTGCGTTCTCGTCCGCCATGTACTCCACCAGCATATACAAGAAGCCTAACCACTTCTTGTATGCTGGATCTTTCAGAACCGCGTCCAGTCTCGCTCGTAACCTATCAAGCCGCTCTGGTGTGATTAGCTCGGTTAGGTAGTCGTCCAACTGCTGTATGAAATACTTGAACTCTTCGTCTGACACCTTCAGTTGGAGAGGGTCTTGAGTCGCTATTTCTTCGGCAAGGTCAAGTCCGAATGTTGCCGTGAAGATATCAAGGGCCGGTTCCAGTTCTTCTGGCGAGTAAAGCCCGAGATGCAGATCGCCGGCGAATACAGCTTCGACTCCTTCTTCCCAGATCTTGTCGGTCTGTTTCTCCACGTATCCAAGCAGACCAGGCACTTTTTTCAACAGTGACTCCGTTTTCTGGGTCACAATGCTTGATTGGGCCAACGCCTCGGGCAGGGGGGCTTCACTCTTGTCGAGACCAATTGCCTCCTCAACTTCCCTTGCCGCTTCCATTAGCTCAAAGCCAATCATCAAGCTTCGCATAAAGATGGCTTGCACTAAACCAAGCATGGGCCAGATCTCGCTGCCCATATCCCCGCTCAGGAATGATTGCAGAGCAGCGGCCTTGGCCGCTGCTTCTCGTTCGCCAGACTGTTTCAGGCGCAGCCGCAAGTCATTGAGACCGTCTATTATGTCCTGGCGCAACTCATCGGTCAGAAGCCGCCGTGCGATCTCTTCCCGAATTGTCATCTGAGCATCTTCACGCTCTTCGTCTGGAAGCTCGTTCAGCGATTCGGGTTCTATGTCCAATTCTCGAACAACTTCTGAGAACGTATCCAGGCAGAGCATAGGGTCAACGAAGATTTCCTTAAATTCGGGTTCGTCCGCCATGCTGTCACTGTCCATCAAGGTAATCATGAGCTGTTCCGCAGTAGAGATAGACGAAGCGGCCGGATCGCCAATCTTGGGGAAAAGGGGAAGCATATCCTCAAACACGTCATCTATGTGAGGAGCGGAAGTAGCCCGCTGAGGCTCCCAGCCTCGCTCTTTTCGCTTGCGGACCATTTCCTCGCGACGCTGTTGCTTGCGTTGTTTACGAGTGAGTTTCTTTTTCTTTCGAGTCATTTTCTCCTCTGGATATGAATGGTTCTAGCTTGAATTCATCTACTGTTTCGTTATCATCCTTGAAGGTGAAGCTTGCTCGTACGCGCTCTCCTGCGAGGACGCGCGGAAGCCAGTAGCAAACATCTTGCCACATTTGCTCAAGAGGAATGTCATCTATCGCAAACCAGGCGGGGATCATCTCTGTACTTTCCACTGGACTGCCCTCCCACTTGGTTGCGAGGAATGCGTACACCACATGACTCCAATCGGGTTTTGCGGGAAACAGGAACGTCAAATGGCCTATGTGCTGGAGATCCTTTTCGCAGACTTTGATGCCCGTCTCTTCCTGTAGTTCTCTGATGGCGGCCATCGTTACCGTTTCACCTGCTTCGATCTTCCCGCCAAAGCCGCCGTATTTCCCTACGCCGAAGCCGGCCTTCTTCAGCCCCAACAGAATTTCGCTGGGTGGATTCCCTCGTATCAAATAGCACAGGGTCGCATGTACCATGCTCGGGTCTTGTTGCATTACCCGCCAGGCCCATCCTCTGTTGCCGCGATGCTGGACATCTCCCGGTATAGAAACCACGCTCCTTTGCGGTCCCCAACTTTTTTGGGCGCCCGATCGTAGTACAGATCGAAGACCTGGCCGCTATCGGTGCGCACTCGATAATAATCCCGCCCCACGCCCCATGAGCCCCGGCGCGAGGCCGTAGCGGCGTGGGCGGGGCGCATATTGACGGCCATGCGACCGCGACGGCCATAGTCGTGCCACTCGCTCAGTTTCTCGATGACGCGGTAGGTCTCGCCTTGCCAGATAAACTGGTCGAGGCAACCCGGCTTCTTCTCCAGCGTCGGCGGCTGATCGAACTGGGCCTCTATGGGTTCGCCGATGAATCGTAGGGGTTTGATGTCCATTGTCCTAGCTCGTTCTAGATGCTCGAAGTACTCATTTGATCTTGCTCACTTTCTTGGTCTTGTTGAAGGGTTTTGATGGCGACATTTATCTCGCCTATGAATGACATGACGAGAAAGTGCTTTTCATTCTCTGCTGCGTGTTCGTCTGCCATGTAGTTTGCCAGCATATACAAGAAGCCAAGCCATTCCCTCTCGGTTGTTGGATCTTTCAGAATGGCATCCAGTCTCCCGCGCAACTGCTCAAGCCGTTCCGGTGTCAGTAGCTCGGTAATGTAACTGTCCATTTGCGATATTATAGCTTTTCCTTGTTCTTCAGGAATCTTCAACGGACCAAGGTCGTGAGTCTCCCTTCTTTCGGCAATGTCATCTTTGAATGCGGCCTGCAGTATGTCAAAGCCTGCCCCCAGTTCTTCCCCCGAGAACAGTCCGAGGTATAACTCGCCCATGTATAGGGCGTGCAAACCTTCTTGCCAGACCTTATCGGCCTGTTTTTCCAAGAATCCGCCCAGGCCAGGGACTTTTTTGAACAGTGCATCCGCTTTCTGGACTAAGCTAGACTGGGTCACTCTCTCGAACAGGGAGGGGCCAATCTCGTCAGAATCAACTGTCTCCACAGCCTCCAGGGATGCTTCCATTAGCTCAAAGCCAATCTGAATGCTTCGGAAAAAGATGGCTTGAACCAAACCGATCATGGGCCAGATTTCCGGCATTTTACCTTCGCCCAAAAATGATTGCAAAGCGGCGGCTTTGGCTGCTTCTTCCCGCTCGCCGTCTCGTTTCAGGCGTAAGCGCAAGTCGTTCAAGCCGTTGAGGATGTCTTGGCGCAACTCGTCAGTCAGAAGCCGCCTCGTGACGCCTACGAGAATGTCCATCTGAGTATCTTCACGGTCTTCATCTGAAAGCTTATCCAATGATTCGGGCTCTATGTCCAATTCCTCAGCAACCTCTGAGAACGTGTCCAGGCAGAGCATGGGGTCAACGATGATCTGCTCAAATTCGGGCTCGCCGGCCATGTATCCAGTTCCCACCAAGATCATCATGATCTGTTCCATGGCAGGGCGGGACGGAGCGGAAGGGTCAGTAATCGTGGGGAAAAGGGGAAGCATGTCTTCAATCACTTCATGCTTCTGACGACGAGCAGAGGGTACCAGTCGAGACTTCCAGTCTCGCTCTTGTCTCTTGCGCTCTATCGCCTCGCGACGTTGGCGTTTGCGTTCTTGACGAGAGAGTTTTTTTCTCTTCTTAGCCATTCTTCCTCCTGATCTACATGATGACGAGCGAGTGCTTGGCTTCTCTGGGAAGGATACGCTGTACTACTGCGAGGGCGGCTTTTCCATAGTCGAAGCGACAGACAGGTGATAGCCTTCTCCTATGTCTGTTAGCTCAAAATCAAGTATCATTCGCGTGTACTCGGAGAAATACGTCTTCTTTCTTTCGATTAGCTCGCTCATGAATGCTCTCATGTACGTTCTCATTGCCCAACTGGTTGCTGGTATTGCTTTTACAGCCTTGTCAACTATATCTTGCTGATCTTCTTCGGGCAACAAGGCGGCGTTCCAGGCCACGATGGCCAGCATCAACAGCTTTCGATAAGCTTCTTCTGTGTTGGCGGATCTGGTGTACGGTTCTACAAAGGCCGTCAGCACCTCAGACATCTTCACTTCTCCGCTTGGCTCAATAACAAACTCTTGCCCTTGAAGGGCGCCCTGCTCCAGCTTGCGCTTGAGGCTCTCCAGCGGTTTTTGCCTCCGCTTACGCCTACGTCTTTGCCTTCGTTGGGCCTTCCTGGATTCTGATGAAGTCATTTTATCCTCTATGATTTAGGCGGCAGTTGGCATACAAGTTCGCTCTGCCACGTTTCCCAACCTGCTGAATCACGCCCATTTTCCGCAGGCAGTACGCCATCTTCTGGGCCAACTCCCGCCGGCCGTCAATGGCATCCGCTAAATCCCTCGTCTCAAAGGGCTCCCGCAACCCCAGTGGAAGAAGGTCGCCGATGTCCGCTGGCGTCTCGAATAGTCTCCGTTGCACCACTTCCAGCAAGCGGCGCTCCTCCGTCACCCAGCCTCGTCGCCACCACCGGCGTTTCCCCTCGTACCGTCGCACCTCCTCCTCTTGAATCAGCAACACCTCCAGCGAGAAGTTGGCGCTCAAAAGCAGTTCGGGGAAACTGACCAGCTCCCAGAATACATTCTCTACCTTCCCCCGCTTGGGCGATTTCCGCCGGCTCGTTGGGCCGTTTCCATCCGTGGCCAGCTTGACGATCCACTTCTCCTGGGCGATGGGATATACCAATCGCACCGCATGAGTGCGCGTTAGTCCCACCAGCTTCGACTTCATGGACGCGAAATTGCCAGTCTGGATCTCCACCAAAAGGTCACCTTGCACTACATCAATCTCAAAACCAGCGACCGATACCTCAAACCGGTCTCCGGGTCGTGCATACCATTTCTTCAGCGCGGCGTGAAGCGGTTTCTCGTTCAGCAGGCCGATGCTGTTTGACATTCACGGCCCCTCAAGACCCTAAAGGTTTTAAAACCTTTAGGGTCTCATTCTGACGAAACTCCTCCGCGCTGGTCGCCACGTCGTAATCTACTTCAATGGTCTCGAAATGCCGACGGGCGCAGGCGATCTTCAGGTTCTCCATTCCCCGCCGACCCTCTGGGTCGTCGCTGCCTTTGGTCTCTCGCACCAGGTAGAGCTTCTCGCGCGTCTCGCCGAACTCATCTTGAATCTGAAAGACGACGGCCCAGTCGGGGTTGTAGTCGCCAATCGGCGTGGGCACGGTGAACCAATCCGGCAGCTTGACGAATAGCTTGACCTCGTCCATCGCCTCCAGCCCCAGGGCAAAATCCTGCTCTATGCCGGAATCATAGATCACGTGATCGTAGATGGACTTCTCGATGGGCAGCAGGCTGTCTTCGTAGCCTTGCAAATCCTCAAAAAGCGACATCTCGTAGCCGGCTTGTATCTCCAGGTATTGTACCCCTGCGACCAGAAAACGACGCTTGGCCCGATTGATGGCCTCGCCGACGCGCTGGATGTACTCGGCCGGGTTGTGATAAACCTGAGCCAGGTTGCCGGCCCGCTGCAAGATCCGGCGCAGCGTCCGACGGGTCAGTTTGGTCTCCTCGGCCAGCAGCGCGGTCACGTTGGGCACCTGGTGGACGGTGTCCAGCGTGACGGCCCCTTGTCCCAGCAGGGTGGTTTCGAGCACGCCGCGCTCGCGGATGCGTTTCACGTGGCCTCGCTCGGTGCGCACTTTGATCAACTCGATAGAGATGGGGGCGACAGTTTTGGCACAGGCTTCAATCAGAGCATCGGTGTCCAGTTCGACGCGATAGCGGGTGCGGCGGGCGATGCGTTGCCAGAGTTCTTTGAACTCTGGATCGAGTTCGTAGCCCTTTTTCAAGCGCACTGTCTTGCGCTGGTGGGCATTCTTGGGCCTGGGCGGCTGCTGCTCGTCGCCCACCTCGGCGATGTACTCGGTCTGCAAGCGATCCACGTACTCGCGGTAGCTCTCGTTGGCCACCACCGTCAGGCGGTTGACCTGCTCATCGAAAACGCGCTCGCCTTCCTGATTCACGGCCAGCCGCATCCCGCGCCCGATCTCCTGCCGCTTTTTGATGGTGGAAATGGTGCGGTTCAGCGTGCAAATCTGAAAGATATTGGGATTATCCCAGCCCTCGCGCAGCGCGGAGTGGGAAAAGATGAACTCGACCG